>JAEZAY010000205.1 GCA_023427575.1 Bacteroidota bacterium
GCATTAAACCATGCACTGAAGGCCAATCAGAATGCCAGAAAAGCGCGACTGGATATCTAAAACAGTGAATACCAGATTGACGAAGTGCGTTCAAGAGCATTGCCGCAGATCAATGGTTCAGCCGCAATAACCTATAACCCTTTGTTGCAGCTTAGCGCCCTGCCAAATATTTTTGGTCCAAATCCAAACCCCGATGAAACGATCCTGGTGGCTTTTGGTCAGAAATTCAATTCAAACGCAACCATTTCATTGAGTCAGGCCCTGTTTGATAAATCGGTGTTGACCGGTTTAAAAGCGGCCCGTACAACCACTGAATTTTACCGCCTGAATGCTCAGCTAACGGAAGAACAGATCATCGAGCAGGTGGCTACCAGCTATTACCAGCTTCTTGTTCAAAGGCAGCAGGTCAGGGTATTGGATTCAACCATAAAAAATACCGTGCGGGTTCGCGACATCCTGAAAGGTCAGTATGAGAATGGCCTGGGTAAAAAGATTGATGTTGACCGCATGAATGTAAACGTTTCAAACCTGAACAGTCAGCGCCAGCTATTACTGAACAATATCAGTCTGATGGAAAACCAGTTGAAGTTCCTGATGGGAATGCCGGTCAGCAATTCCATACAGATTCCGGAAACCGAAATGGATAATATAGTTCCGCAGATTGCAGCCGGTGGCGACCAGATCGATCTGAACAACAGAACCGAGTTTCAGCTTCTTAAACGCCAGGAAGATTTACTGCGTTATCAGCGTGAAGCCTATAAATCCGAATACTATCCTTCTCTTTCACTGAACGGTAATTATTCCTACATGGGTATGGGCAATAAGCAGCCGGTATTTAAAGGAAAAGCGCAGGGTGTTAACTGGTTCGATGTTGCCAGCATAAGCCTGAATCTGCGAATCCCCATCTTCAATGGTTTTGCGACACGCTCACGGATCCGTCAGGCAGATGTAAGTCTGCGTAAACTGAACGAGGATATCGAAAACACCAGCCTCGCGCTGAATCTGGCATATGAGAATGCAAGAACCCAGATCAACAACAGCGTGATCACCCTGAATTCGCAAAAAGAAAATGTGGATCTGGCTGAAGAGGTATATCATAATACGGAAAACAACTATAACAATGGCCTGGCATCGCTTACCGATCTGCTGGCTGCGGAAAATTCGCTCACCGAAGCGCAGAACAGTTATTCAACCGCATTGCTGAATTATCGCGTGGCCGAAATTCAGCTGATTAAAAGCCAGGGCCAGTTAAAATCTTTATTAAACTAACATACTTATAAAAATGAGCAAGCGGGCAATTAAAAAAACGATCACAACAGTAGTCATCATTGCAGGCGTATTATTCCTGATCAGTTGGGTGCTTACCAGTAACAAAAAGAAAAACGAAGCAAAAACGGCCGTTGTGTCACAATCGGATGATGCGGTTAGTGTGCGGGTTTCATCCGTATCAAAAGATGTTGCATCCATCGACTATACCACGAACGGAAATTTTGCACCGGCACGCCAGATGAATTTTTCTTCGGAAAATTCGGGTCGTGTAGTTAGTGTTTTGGTGGATGAAGGAACATATGTAAGAAAGGGCCAGACCCTGGCTATCATTAAAACCGATCAGTTAAGCATTGATCTGGAAACCGCGCAGGCAGCCCTGGATAATGCCACTAAAGATAAGCAGCGCTATGAAAACGCGTTTCGTACCGGCGGAGTTACCCAGCAGCAGTTAGACCAGGTGACCCTGGCTCTGGAAAATGCGCAGGCCCGCGTTGCACAGGCAAAGATCCGTGTGAATGATGCCAATATTCGTTCGTCTATGAACGGGATCGTTAACAAACGTTTTATTGAACCCGGCGCCGTTGTCTCTCCGGGAACGCAGTTGTTTGAACTGGTGGATGTTTCTTCGCTGAAGCTGAACATCACGGTGGATGAAGCGCAGGTTGCCCGTTTGAAAGTGGGTGATAAGGTAACCGTGAAAGCAAGCGTTTATCCTGATAAGGAATTCACCGGGGTGATTAATTTCATTGCTGCGAAAGCCGATAATTCATTGAATTTTCCGGTCGAAATAAATATCCCCTCCAATCCCGATAACATGCTGAAGGCAGGTATGTATGGCACTGCTTATTTTAAAGGAAACAGCCAGATTCAATCGCTGTTCATACCAAGAACCGCATTCGTTGGAAGCGTGGCATCCGGGCAGGTATTCGTTGTCTCCGACAGTTCAACCGCTAAATTATTATCTGTTACGGCAGGCAGAGTGGTAGGTGATAAAGTGGAAATTCTTGACGGACTTTCTGAAGGGGATAAAGTGATCACCAGTGGACAGATTAATCTTTCGGACGGAAGCAGGGTATCAGAAATTAAATAATCCGAAGCCCGGCCCGGCCGGTTCGGGTATAAAAATCAGATAATGAAAATTGCAGAGATATCAATAAAACGGCCCACCATCGTAATCGTGTTATTTACGGTGCTTACCCTGGGCGGACTCTTAAGTTATTCTTTACTTAACTATGAATTGCTACCAAAGTTTTCACCTTCGGTAGTGGCAGTCACCACGGTTTATCCGGGTGCCTCCCCCTCGGAAGTCGAAAATACCGTGTCAAAGGAAATTGAAGATGCGGTTTCATCGATGGAGAATATCAAGAAGCTGGAAACAAAGTCTTTTGAGAGTTTATCAACAGTGGTTATCACACTTCATAATGGTACCGATGTAGACTATGCACTGAATGATGCGCAGCGCCGGATCAACGCGATCTTAAAAGATCTTCCGGAAGATATTGACCCTCCATCGCTGAATAAATTTTCACTGGATGACCTGCCGATCATGACTCTTTCGGCTTCCGCTAAGATGGATGAATCATCTTTTTATGATCTGATGGACAAGCGGATCGCGCCCATTTTGTCGAGGGTGAACGGAGTTGCGCAGGTAAATCTGATCGGTGGTCAGGAGCGGGAGATCCAGGTAAGTGTGGATGCCGATCGTTTGGAAGGATATGGATTATCACTGCTGCAGGTTCAGAACGCGATCCTTAGTTCGAACCTTGACTTTCCTACCGGTAGTGTACAAACGCGGGAACAGGATATCCTGATCCGCTTATCGGGCAAGTATAAAACTGTGGCGGAATTGCGCAACCTGGTAATTGCCACCAGAACAGGGGCCCAGGTTCGTTTAAGTGATGTGGCCGATGTGCAGGACGCGCAGAAAGATGTGGAGAAACTCGCTCGGGTAAACCAGCAGGCTGCCATTGCCGTACAGGTGTTGAAACAATCGGATGCCAATGCGGTATCTATCAGCCAGGATATTCAAAAGATGATTAAACAGATGGAACTGGATTATGCCGGTTCCGGGCTTGCCATCACCATTGCAAACGATAGTTCGGTATATACGCTTGCTTCCGCAAATGCGGTAATCTTCGACCTGTTTATTGCTATTTTGCTGGTGGCTTTTGTAATGCTGTTCTTCCTTCACAGTGTGCGGAACGCATTGATTGTAATGGTGGCCATTCCGGCTTCTCTGGTAGCCACATTTATATTTATGTACCTGCTGGGATATTCTCTGAACCTGATGTCGCTGCTGGCCCTTTCGCTGGTGGTTGGTATCCTGGTGGATGATGCCATTGTGGTACTTGAAAATATTTACCGGCATATGGAGATGGGCAAGAACCGGGTTCGCGCGGCATATGATGCCACGAAAGAAATCGGGTTTACGGTAACTTCCATCACCCTGGTTATCGTGGTGGTATTTCTTCCCATTGCACTGAGTTCCGGTTTGGCGGCTGATATTATCAAACAGTTTGCGGTAACTGTAGCCATTGCTACGCTGATGTCGCTTTTGTCTTCGTTTACCATTGTTCCCTGGCTTTCATCCCGCTTCGGTAAGCTGGAAAAAATCACGGGTAAAACTTTCTTCGGAAGAATTATTCTTGGTTTTGAAAACGGACTGAATCGTTTTACACGCTGGATCACCGGTATACTCACCTGGTCGCTGGCCCATAAAAAATCCGCGTTGGGTATGGTGCTGGTTCTGTTATTCGCTTCTTTTTATTTACTGGGAGCGGGTTATATCGGGGCCGAGTTCTTCGCCAAAAGCGACAGAGGCGAATTCCTTGTTCAGATTGAATTGCCCAAAGACGCATCCATTGAACAAACAAATTCGATGACGCAAAAAGCCGAAAACTATCTGAAGAATAAACCTGAGATCACCAAGCTGATTACGATGGTCGGCCAGTCGAGCGACGGAATGGGAGCTTCAAGGGCAACGGCTTATAAATCGGAAATATCGGTTCAAATGGTACCGAAAAATGAAAGAGAAGATGAGTCGAATATTTATGCAGCGAAAATAAAACGGGAGCTCGAACCCATACTGGTAGGTGCAAAAGTTAAAACGGTTCCGGTGAGCATACTTGGTTCAGCGGAACTCGCTCCCCTGGCATTGGTTGTTACGGGGCCTGAGTTGGACAGCGTTATGTCTTTCGCCAATGCAGCCATGGAACAGTTGAAGACTGTAGACGGCGCTACTGAAATGAAACTTTCGGTGGAAGCAGGAAACCCGGAGATCAATGTGCAGGTAGATCGTGATAAGATGGCTTCTTTAGGTCTCTCCTTAGCTACAGTAGGAGCTACCATGCAAACGGCATTCAGCGGAAATACGGATGGCAAGTTCCGCCAGGGTGAATATGAATACGATATTAATATCCGATATGGATGTTTTAACCGGAAAAATATTGAAGACGTTAGCAATCTGCTGTTTGTAAATGATAAAGGTGAGCAGATCCGGCTTTCCCAGTTCGCTGAGATTGTTCAGAGCTCCGGTCCGAGCCAGTTGGAGCGTAGGGATAAAAGTACTTCTGTAACCGTACAGGCCCAAACTGTAGGCCGTCCTACCGGAACGGTTGCACAGGAATGGGAGGCGAAATTCCAGCAGCTTCCAAAACCTGCAGGTGTTAGTTATCTCTGGAGCGGCGACATGGAAAATCAAAGTGAGGGTTTCGGTTCTCTTGGTATTGCACTGATTGCCGCTATAGTACTTGTTTACCTGATCATGGTGGCTTTGTATGACAGCTTCGTTTATCCATTTGTGGTACTGTTTTCAATTCCATTGTCGATCATCGGAGCATTGCTGGCACTGGCATTGACGAATAATTCACTGAACCTATTTACGCTGTTGGGATTGATCATGCTGATTGGACTGGTAGCCAAAAATGCCATCCTTCTGGTTGATTTTACCAATCAGCGGAAAGCGGAAGGAGCAAGCACTTATCAGGCGCTGATCGACGCGAATCATGCCAGATTGCGTCCGATCCTGATGACGACCATCGCCATGGTTATCGGAATGCTGCCGATCGCGCTTGCTTCAGGTGCAGGTGCCGAGTGGAAGAACGGACTGGCATGGGTTATCATTGGTGGTTTGCTAAGCTCGCTGTTCCTGACCCTGATCGTTGTTCCGGTGATCTATTCCATTTTCGACAAACTGATCAACCGGATTAACCGGGGCAAAAAGCAGCAGCCAATCGAAGATCTGATGGTGGCGGATTATGAGCTTTTACCGCTTCATGAAGAAAGATTTGAAAAGGAACATGTTTAATGGATTTTGAATAATTTTTAATACAGGCTTTGGTAAAGTTTAGATAAGACAGGATTTAGTTACAGGTTGGATTTACAGGAGGAGCGAAAGCTCCTCTTTTTTTTGGCTTAATTGGCTAATTTGCCTTTCAATGAGATATAATATAATTGCAGTATGGTTGCTTTTGAGCTTCAGCGCATCCGCGCAGGAAGGTATTAAAGCAGATGAATTTTTAAATCATGTTCAATTTTTAGCCGCCGATAAATTAAAAGGCAGATTTCCCGGCAGTGCCGGAAATAAAAAGGCTGCGAACTACATCAAAAAACATTTCGAAAAATCCCGGATTCGCCCGATCGGGCCATCTTATTTTCAGGAGTTTGAGATTGTGCAGCGCCTGGATCCGGGACCTAAGAACAAGCTCCCGGGAATGGAAGGACTGCGCTGGAAGCTAAATTCCAACTTCAGTGTTTTTTCCTATAGCGCGAACAAGGAAGCATCTGCACCACTTGTATTTGTAGGTGACAGCCTTTCATTACTTGAAAATAGATCCCTTATTAAAAATCACTGGGTCCTTTTATTGCGGCAGAACCGGTCGGTTTCATTGAATGATTATGCGCTGGCTAAAAAAGCATCCGATTTGGGTGCAAGCGGAGTTATTTATTATAATGCCGCTACCGATACCAGCGATGAACTGGTGCGCCTTCGGCCGGGAAGATTTCAGCGTTTAAATATTCCTGTTATACATGTAAGCCAGGATGCACTGAAAAAAATCATGCAGGCGTATTTTTCACAGGCGCGGGTTCCGGATAAAGCGGGATTGATTTCCGAACAGCCATTTTCCGCACGGATTCAGGTGCTCGAAAAAAAGGTGAAAACCAACAATGTTATCGGGATCATAGAAAGTGAGGATGATCAGTTTAAAAATGAGTTTATCGTAATTGGCGCCCACTATGATCATCTTGGCATGGGCGGGCCGGGAACAGGTACCCGGAAGCCTGGAGTAAGGGCCATTCATAACGGAGCCGATGACAATGCTTCGGGAACTTCTGCATTGCTGGAGATTTCAGAAGAGCTGAAAAAACACCAGAAAGGTTTAAAACGCAGTGTGATTGTAGTGGCTTTTGGCGCAGAGGAGGGCGGGCTTTTAGGTTCTGCCTACTTTGTAAATAAGCCGCCGGTTCCAAAAGAAGCAATAAGGCTGATGATTAATATGGATATGGTGGGAAGACTGAATTCGGAAAATCAGCTATACATGGGTGGAGCAGGAACATTTCCCGGGGGCGAGGAATTTATGAAAAATATGGGGGAAGATACCGGTCTGAATCTGGTTGTTCATGCTGGGGGCGTGGGTGGATCGGATCATGTTTCCTTTTATCGGGCCGGGATTTCGGTGCTTGGTTTACATACGGGCGGGCATCCGCAATATCATACACCAGAAGACGATGCAAATCTGATCAATGCGAAAGGCGCGGAACAGGTGAGCCGTTATATTTTTAAAGTTCTGCTGGCCCTGGCATCCGGAACCCAGGAAATCTATTTTATTCAGCAGGATTAATTGGCTAATTTGTTAGCCATTGGTGTCCGGGTAAAAGGTATTCCTCCGGGCCTCGGAAAAAATCCGTTAAGAAAATTGAAACGGACGGCGTAAAATAAAAACAGTTGTTACCGAAGCCCGGA
>JAEZAY010000218.1 GCA_023427575.1 Bacteroidota bacterium
GTGAATATGAAATGGAATATGATAAGCGGATCATTACCATCCGCACCGTACGGTCGGTGAAAGCCGGTGAAGAACTTTATATCAATTACAATGGAAGCTGGAATAATGAAAATCCATTGTGGTTTGATACATTGGGGTCGGGGAAATAATTTTCTATTTGTCTGAAACCTGTATCAACAGTAAGTCAGGAGCAGTCATTGTAAATGACCCTTCCACTTTTTTTAGAAAAAAAGTGGAGCAAAAAAATCGGGCTCCGGAATAAATCCTAAAAATTGAAACTTCCGGCATAAGAGAATGTGCTAATGTGCTAATGTGCAAATTCAAATCCGGACGGTTATATTATTTAGCAGTGACTTGTTTTTATTTTACGCCGTCCGTTTCATTTGCAGATTCGCACATTATCACATTATCACATTATCAAATTATCACATTGGCACATTGGCACATTAGCACATTATCACCGCCGTCCGTTTCAATTTTCTTAACGGATTTCTTCCGAGGCCCGGGGGAATACATTTTACCCGGACACTAATGAAACCAGATTAAGGGAATCCAATACAAACTGTTAATGAATTATTTTAAACAGGCGGTTCCATCGCAGCCCTTTGTCTACGCTCATCCAGATCATCCAGGCTTCGCCCACCACATGGTCTTCCGGAACAAATCCCCAATAGCGGCTGTCCTGAGAGCGATGGCGGTTATCGCCCATCATCCAGTAATAATTCATTTTAAAAGTATAGGTAGAAGATTCGGTTCCGTTGATGAAAATTTTGCCATCCCTTTCTTCCCAGCTATTATTTTCATAAACAAAGATCAGGCGTTTGTATAATGCGATATTTTCTGGAGTCAGCGCAATGGTAGCGCCTTTGGCAGGAACCCAAAGCGGTCCAAAATTATCGAGCGACCAGGGAAACCGGCTGTCAAAAGGATATACGCCGCCATAATTATTTGTTATCTCGCGTCGCACGCTATCAACGCCCGGGATGGCTTTCAGTTTTTCCACTTCCGATTCAGTGAGATTAATCCGGTAATTGTTTGAACGCTCGTACATAAAATCGGGAGATTGTTCATCTGAATTCAGCATGATCCCCGCTTCGCGCAACTCTTCTTCCGTCAGGATCTTGTTATTGGTTTTTACAATATAATCGGTGGAAGAACCGGGTGAAATATCCCCCTTTACATTGTTGATATAAACAATTCCATCGCGAATGGTAATGGTATCGCCGGCAATGGCTACGCATCTTTTAATGTAATTCTCCCGTTTATCAACAGGCCTGGTAGTAATGCTGAACTGGTCCCATACCGACTCGCGGGCCCGCTGCTTAGACAGGGCCAGAAGCTGCGCTTCATCCGCTACCTGATCTTTTAACTGATAATACATCCGGGCCTCTTCGCCGCGCAGAATATCATAATAGGGATTTTGGGAATCGTATTCCCGGGTAAGGGTATCCCCCGCCGGAAAATTAAAAACGACCACATCATTTCTTTTAACCGGAGCGGCAAACCATCTTGTATAAGGCAGGCGGATGGCTTCGGTATACGATTTAGTATTAAAAAAGGGAACCGTATGATGAACGAAAGGAACCGCCAGCGGGGTATTGGGGATCCTCGGACCATAACTCAGTTTTGAAACAAAGAGAAAATCATTTACCAGAAGGGTTTTTTCCATTGAACCCGTCGGAATGGTGTACGCTTCAAAAACAAAAATCCGGATAAGCGTTGCCGCTACAATGGCAAATACAGCGGCATCTACCCATTCCCGTATGGCCGATTTCTTATGTTGCTTAACGATCTGCGGACCAATGTACTTTTCTTTATCACTATAGCCAAGGTAAGGCATGTACAGAAAGGAAGCAAAGGCGGTGAGGGCATGATCCAGCAGACTGAATTTCCCAAACAGTTTTACAAATTCAATCAGCAGCCAGATGCTGATGAACCAGCCGGCTACGGGAATGAACTGCCAGAAAAACCAGTGTTTCCGGATTTGTGCAAGTTTCACAATCTCCCATGTATTCAAAAAGGGAACCCATGCTTTCCAGGCAGGTACTCCCGCCTTCTGGAACATCTTGTACATTCCCGGTGCCGGAAGAAAAACGATCAAAACGGAAATCAGAATCAGAACAAACAATTCATGCAGGCTCATTCAGGGACTTTTAAAATTCGGGCAAAAATACCATAATAATTCAGACAGTGTTTATCGATAAAAGTTTCAGGCAAATAAGATTCATTACCCGGACACCCATGCCTCGGTTCTTATACCCTGTTATCCGTACCGGAACTTTCTTTTCTGAACCCTTACCATCATCTGTATCGGAAATCTGTAAATATTACCATTTCATTCAACGGAAAATTGCTAAAGAATTGCTAAAGCCGGTTCAGCACCTGCGGTTACCGGCAAATATTTTCTTCAAGAATCCGGTTGATCTGTTCGGATTTATTCATGATCATAAAATGTCCTCCACCTTCAATAACATGAGTTGGTTTTATATTCCGGATGGGAAAAATATGATCATCGGTTCCATGAATATGGATCCATTCCGGTGGAAGCCATTGATTGGAATAATTCAACACATGGTTAAGCGACCATTTAAGGTAGAAGGGATCAACTGTATCGCGGTATTCGTTTGCCATTCGTTTTTCTTCTTCTGTTTTTGCGCCTAAAAAATAATTCTGCACAGGCCGGATCGCTTTCAGCGCTTTAAACTTATGAAGCGGCTGCGAAGGCAGGGCTTTTTGTAGCCTTAGCAAACCGCAGGTCTTCATCCATAAAGGAAGTTCTTTTTCCGACTTGATACTTGAAATAAGGATCAGTTTGGAAACGGGAATGATCCGGGAGATTTCGAGTGCCATCATTCCTCCGAACGATAATCCGCAAAGAACGGGGTTCTTCTCCTGCACGGCTCCGCTCATTCTTGCCGCATACGAAGAAAGCGTTTCACCGGGCTCCGGGCTCAGCCAGTTTATGAATTTAAATTTCGCTCCCTGAACCGATAAATTTTTAAACACGCGCTCATCCGCTCCCAACCCACTGATACAATAAACCGTTCTCATTCACTATTGTTTCGGAAGTACGTATGTATTAATATCTTCGCGGCGGATCTCCTTGCCAGACAAAATCACCAGTCTTTCAACCACATTTCTCAGTTCCCGGATATTGCCGGTCCAGTTATATTCCTTTAACGCATCGAGGGCGGCGGGTTCAATGGATTTTTTTACAATTCCATAATCGGAACACACATCGCTCAGAAACTTTTCAACCAGCAGGGGAATGTCCGCCCGGCGATCGTTCAGTGATGGCACGTGGATAATGATCACACTTAAACGATGGTAAAGGTCGAGCCTGAAGTTTTTATCTTCCACTTCTTTCAGCAAATCTTTATTAGTGGCTGCAATCACCCGAACATCCACATTGATATCTTTATCGCCGCCAACACGCGAAATTTTGCCTTCCTGCAAAGCCCTTAACACTTTGGCCTGGGCGCTCAAACTCATATCACCGATCTCATCCAGAAAGAGCGTACCCGAATGCGCCTGTTCAAACTTGCCGATCCGCTGTTTAACCGCAGACGTGAATGATCCTTTTTCATGACCGAATAGCTCACTTTCAATGAGCTCACTGGGTATGGCGGCGCAGTTCACTTCCACCAGCGGGCCTGCCGCCCGATTGCTTTTTTCATGCACCCATCTGGCTACCAGCTCCTTTCCCACTCCGTTCTCACCCGTGATCAGAATCCGGGCATCGGTGGGGGCCACCTTATCGATGGTTTCCCGGATATGCTGCATCGGATTTGATTCTCCGATCATCTCATCCACTTTGCTGACCTTTCGTTTCAGTACCCTTGTTTCAGCTACCAGATTGGTTTTGTCTTTCGCATTCCGGATCGTGATCAGCAAGCGGTTCAGATCCGGTGGCTTCGCGATATAATCATAGGCGCCTTTCTTAACCGCTTCTACGGCGGTTTCAATCGTACCATGACCCGAGATCATGATAATAGGAACATCGGCATTTATCTCCCTTACTTTATCCAGAAACTCAATGCCATCCAGCTTTGGCATTTTGATATCGCATAAAACCACATCATAGGTTTTATCGCGGAATTTTTTCAGTCCTTCTTCTCCATCACTGGCTTCATCTATTTTATACCCTTCGTACGAAAGAATTTCGCTTAATGTTTTCCGTATGGCCTTTTCATCATCTATGATTAAAATATTCGACATAAAATTTTTATCTGTTCTTTATTGTTAATAGATGTATTGCCGGCAAAATTAAATGCCGCAATCGAACCGAAGCAGGAATTATTTTTACCAATTCTATGCACTTTTTCAGAAATCCGGGCTAATAGAAAACCATTAATTCCCAGGAATATTGTACCGATACCTGGCTGGTTCGATAAAAAAAGCGAAATGGCAAGAGTTGGGTTTTTCCTTAAGCAATTTGTGTTTTGCCTTGGATATCAACGATTTAATTTGTTCCGCAGCCTCAATAGTTGCTGAAAATACGATTAAAAAGCGGATTCTGCCCCGTACTATTACCTTGCAAATGCCTGAATGGAAAACTAATTTGCAGTCCGGTATCTATGAAAAATTAACTCCAAAAAACAACCTATGAGAGCAGATCTACATGTTCAATCATCTCCTGCCATTGGAAATACCGTTCTAAAACTGGCATTTCTCGGAGCGATTTTATTAAGCTGTGTATATGGGGTGCTGAAATTGTTTGCAAGCGCAATCGCGGTCTTTCAGTAATTGCGTTTGTCTGACTAAAAAAGCCGGGAGCAATCCCGGCCTTTTATATGTTTTGCATGAACCGGAGATGCCGGTTCTTCCACGCGTTTATTATTTTCTCATATACATTACTTCTTTCACCAGTTTTACGGTGCGTGCAACATCCGGTAATGCAAGCGCTACCAGATTGGGCGCATAGTGCAAAGGCGCATCCGCGGCGGTTATCCGACGGATTGGTGCATCCAGATAATCAAATGCTTCCTTCTGAATCCGGTAAGAAATTTCAGATGAGATCGAACACATCGGCCATTGTTCTTCTACAATTACAAGCCGGTTTGTTTTCTTAACGCTTTCAACGATCGTGTACCAGTCGAGCGGGCGTATGGTTCTAAGATCGATCACTTCCGCGCTCACGCCTTCTTTTTCCAGTTCTGCGGCGGCTCCCAATGCCACTTTCATCATTTTGTTATAAGAAACGATGGTAACATCGGTCCCTGGTTTTTTGATATCAGCCTTACCAATCGGGATCAGGTATTCTTCTTCCGGAACCTCTCCTTTTTCACCGTACATAACCTCGCTTTCCATAAAGATCACCGGATCTTCATCGCGGATGGCTGATTTAAGCAATCCCTTCGCATCGTACGGGTTTGAAGGAGAAATTACTTTTATGCCGGGTATGTTCGCATAATAACTTTCGAATGCAGTTGAGTGCTGGGCTCCTAACTGGCCGGCAGAACCATTGGCGCCGCGGAACACAATCGGGCATCCGATCTGGCCTCCGCTCATTGCCAGCATTTTGGAAGCAGTATTCAGGATCTGGTCCAGGGCCAGCACGGCAAAGTTCCAGGTCATGTATTCAACTATAGGACGAAGTCCGTTCTGTGCCGCACCTACAGCTACCGCCGTAAATCCAAGCTCTGAAATCGGAGTATCAATTACTCTTTTCGGGCCAAATTCATCCAGCATACCCTGGCTTACCTTATAGGCACCATTGTATTCCGCTACTTCTTCACCCATTAAAAAAACATTTTCATCCCTTCTCATCTCCTCATTCATCGCCTCCCTCAGGGCTTCCCGAAAAGCTATTGATCTAGACATCCTGCAGTTTTTAAATTGACGGGCAAAATTATTGGTTGCCGGGGAGATTAACAAAGAAGAATTTCAGATTCTTTTAAAGCCTCCCCGGAGTTTAAGGTCTGAATTGCCGGTCTTTAGATATTAAATGCGTCTATTTTTCACCGGCAGCCAATCTTTCGCGATTTATTTTCAAAAGGCGTAATAATGTTAAATTCTGATTTAAATGGCGGGATTTTTTAATCCCGGTAAACTTTATCGTGTTTTTAGCCGTTTATTGTGGTATGAACATATTCATCGAACTGATTCGTTCCCTGCTTCGTTTTGCGAATTCTATCTGGCCGATGGCGCCAAAAAAGCTGGAACCCGTGCGCCTGCATTCTCCCAATCGTTTTCTGACGAAATCATTTCCCGTCAAAAAGGGGAACAGTCCGTACTGAACAGTTTGGGGATTTATTCGAATTAACCCGGCATATCGACAGTGGAAGGTTAGAGATTTTCTATGATTATAGCCGAGGCACCCCCGCCCCCATTGCAGATAGCAGCCACTCCGTATTTTGCATTGTGATGGCGCAAAATGGAAGCCAGCGTTATGGTGATCCGGGCACCGCTGCATCCGATC
Organism: Bacteroidota bacterium; assembly: GCA_023427575.1. GTDB lineage: Bacteria > Bacteroidota > Bacteroidia > Chitinophagales > Chitinophagaceae > Flavitalea. The sequence continues at coordinate 6,422 of JAEZAY010000218.1, forward strand.
GGGTGACCCAGCGCAACCGCTCCGCCCCAGACGTTTACTTTATCCATGGGAATAGATAATTCCCGGGCGTTTACAATAGCCACACAGCTAAATGCTTCATTCACTTCCACAAAATCCATATCGGTTACCGACAAATCCGCTTTTTTCAAAGCATTGGTAATGGCTTTAATCGGTGTGGTGGTAAACCATTCCGGGTCCTGGCTGGCATCGGCATAGGCAACAATGCGTGCCAGGGGTTTTAATCCAAGTTCATTCATCTTTTCCTCACTCACCAAAACCAGGGCGGCTGCCCCATCGTTGATTTTGGAAGCATTGGCAGCGGTAATCGTGCCACCTTCAACGAAAGCCGGCTTCAGCGAACCCATTTTTTCAAAATTCGCTTTTTTGTACTCTTCATCTTCGCTCACCAGCACCGGTTTTTTTCCCCCGGTTTCAACCGGAACCAGCTCATTGTTAAATAAACCGGTTTCGTAGGCCTGCATGGTGCGTGAATAACTTTCTTTCGCGAACGCATCCTGATCTTCGCGACTGATCCGGTATTCGGTACTGCAGAGTTCGCCGGCATTGCCCATATGATAATTATTATACGGGTCCCAGAGGCCATCTTTCAAAATGCCGTCTGAAATCTGGCCATTGCCGAGCCTGTACCCCGATCTTGCCTTATCAAGGTAATATGGAATATTACTCATGCTCTCCATACCACCCGCAACTACAATCTCATTGTCGCCGCAAGAGATACTCTGGGCTCCTAACATGATTGATTTCATTCCGCTCGCACAAACTTTGTTTACTGTAGTGCATGGAATATTGGTTGGCAAACCGGCAGCAATGCTGGCCTGCTGGGCGGGAGCCTGGCCAATGCTCGCGCTCACCACATTGCCCATAAAAACTTCCGAAACCTGATCGGGCTGAATGCCCGCTCTTTCAATAGCCGCTTTTATTGCAATAGCTCCCAGTTGAGGAGCTGTAACCGATGAAAGCGTACCACCCAGGGAACCAATTGGAGTACGCGCAATTCCCACGATATATACATTCCGACTCATAGATTATATTTAGTTTTTCAAATATAATTCAAATAGATAAAGCAGGGAGATTGCGGTAGATTCTATCTGTCTCCACGTTAAAAGCCAAAAATTTAAAATTGGAGTTAAAAGGGGCAATAAAGAAGGATATGCACCAGGATAATGAATCGGGCAGGCACTATAAACGACGAATCCGGAAGGTAAAACGTACAGCTTCCGGATTCATAATAATAAAAATGTGGGGATCTAGTTGTCGTGGTGTTTTTCGTAAAATCTTTCTTCCAGCAATACAAATACATTGGTTACTTCCTGGAAAAATGAACTGCGAACCATGTTTTCGACCTGTTGTGTATAGGCTTCATTGCCTTCTACCGGTACCGCCTGTTTCCAGGTTTGAATTTTTTTATAGGCTTTGCGGCAACGGCGCCTGTTTCTGCTGTCGATCAAAAAAAACATTCCCGCAATGGCTTTGCGCTTGTCTGGATAAGTAGTCGGCATAGAGTACGGATAAAAAGAAAAAGGGTTTGAACTATTAATAACTGAATTCTTTTTAATCGATCAGTTCTGCGGATGAAAGTAAAAACCTTCTTCACTCAGGATAAAACTGTTTGGTACGAACCGGAAAAAAGACTGATCAAGCATTTCGGCTGCTTCGGTTTTAAACCGTTTTCCCACGGCGGGAGTTCGGAGTGCAAATTTCCAACTTTGGATCTTCAAAAAAGCAAGATGAGATTCCTGGTTTACCGTTGTTTCATCGATGTGAAAGCGGGCGGCCAGATAATCCTGTTCGTTCTTTGTAAATGATTGCATATTGGTAGTTTTCAGAGTTCGAATATTTTCTTAAACGGGTGTTCTTCTTTTAAAATTGTAAAACCCCGCCCGCTTGTACAAATAATAATTCCTATTTTAAAGGGAATTACTTACCGCCAGATGCATCATTCATTTATGCAGCAGATCCGTTAATGAATTTTTAATATAAATTCACTGAATAAGGCCTGAATGGCCATGAAACCAAAATCATGAATACAATTGAATTCGGCCGCCGGCGATTCCTGAAATTTACCGCATGGGGGCTGGCAACCGTTGCTTCAGGCGCCTGGGTACCCGGCCATACTTCAAAAGGAAATATAATGACGGTGAACGGCCTGATTGAAACTTCCGGCCTGGGCAGCACGCTGATCCATGAACATGTGCTGGTCGATTTTATTGGTGCAGGAGAAGTGTCGCCTTCGCGGTATGATCCGGATGAAGTTTTTGAGAAAGCACTGCCATTGCTGATGGAGTTGAAAAAGGCTGGCTGCAAAACCATGTTCGAATGCACTCCGGCTTACCTTGGCAGAGATGTTCAGTTACTAAAACGGCTTTCCATTGCAAGTGGTTTGAATCTTGTAACCAATACCGGCTTTTATGGCGCTGCCGGAGAGAAATACCTGCCGCGGCTGACCGAAGATCTGACTGCGTCAGAAATTGCGGCAATATGGAGCGGTGAGTTTCATAACGGGATCGATCAAACGAAAATTAAACCTGGTTTTATCAAGTCCGGCGTTGATGCCTATCCGTTATCTGCAAGGCAGGTTAAGATCCTGGAGGCCGCCTGCCTTACGCATTTGAACACCGGCTTAACCATTGCCGTTCATACAGGCGATGGTAAAGCGGCCATGCAGGAACTTGAAATTTTACAAAAACATAAAGTCGATCCATCGGCCTGGATCTGGGTTCATGCGCAAAGTGAAAAAGACCTCAGCATTCACCAGCGCATTGCCGAACTGGGTGGCTGGATATCCTGGGATTCGGTTTCGGAAGATTCGGCTGATGACTCCCTGCGTTTTCTTCAAGAAATGAAAACGAAGAATTTGCTGAACAGGGTAATGATTTCTCATGACTCGGGTTGGTATCATGTAGGAGAAAAAGACGGGGGGAATTTCAGGGCTTATCACTATATACATTCAACGTTTACCGGCAAAATGCGGGGTATGGGATTCACGCAACAGGAAATTTCTATGTTGCTTGAGGCAAATCCGTCAAAGGCCTTTGCAATCCGGGTCCGCAGGGTAAGTTGAGAATTCAGAATTTTATTCTGGTATCGGAAGCCGGAGATCGGGCGAATTCAGGGAAACCGTTCAAACCTTGAAAATAATTTAAACTTTTGCCGTAATAGCAGGCCAGAGAGCATTAAGAATGTTTTAATAATAAAAATTCCGAAATTATTAACTGATCGAATCGCCTTTAATTATACATTTACGATTCCAAATAATAAACGATAAACTAGCTCGAATGGGAGATCTTCAGATCAAGAAACAGCCGAAACAATACGACGTTGTCATTGTTGGATCAGGTGCCGGTGGTGGAATGGCTGCTTATATTTTGGCAAACCAGGGTTTAAAGGTTTGTTTACTTGAAGCGGGTCCGATGTACGACCCTGCTGTAAATGTTACCCAACTTAAAAATCCCTGGGAATCGCCCAGGCGCGGAGCAAGCACCCGGTTTCGTCCATTTGGCGACTTCGATGCCAGCTATTGGGGTTGGGAAATCGATGGTGAACCTTATACGCATACTCCCGGTACGCAATGGGACTGGTTTCGTTCGCGGATGCTGGGCGGCAGAACCAATCACTGGGGCCGCATCTCACTTCGCTTTGGGCCAAAAGATTTTAAAGGCAGAAGCAATGACGGACTTGGCGAAGACTGGCCGATAGGTTATGATGATGTGAAGCCTTTTTACGACCGCGTTGATAAGCTGATTGGCATTTTTGGTTCGGTGGAAAACCTGCCGAACGAACCCGATGGAATTTTTCTTCCGCCACCAAAGCCGCGTTTGCATGAGCTGATGATTAAAAAAGCGGCTACTTCTGCAGGTGTGAATGTAATTCCATCCCGCTTATCCATTCTTACTAAAAAAATAAATGATGAAAGAGGCGCCTGTTTCTATTGTTCGCAGTGCAGCCGTGGATGTCAGGTATACGCTGACTTCTCCTCTTCGTCCGTACTAATAAAGCCTGCTATAGCCACCGGTAATATAGATGTTATTGCGAATGCTATGGCCCGGGAAGTGCTTACCAACAGGGAAGGGCTGGCAACCGGGGTTTCATACGTAAGTAAAGATGATCTGAACGAGTACCAGGTAAATGGCCGCACGGTTATTCTGGCGGCAAGTGCCTGTGAATCGGCCCGGCTGCTGTTGAATTCTAAATCACAAAGACATCCGAACGGACTGGCCAATTCAAGCAATGTGGTTGGTAAATATCTGCACGATTCAACCGGAACCGCTATGGGCGGCATAATTCCGGAACTGTTCGATCGCAAACGCTATAATGAAGATGGCGTTGGCGGTATGCATGTGTACTCGCCATGGTGGCTTGATAATAAAAAACTTGATTTCCCAAGAGGTTACCATATTGAATACTGGGGTGGTATGGGTCAGCCGGCCTATGGTTTTGGAATGGGCATGGAATCGCTGAACGGAAAATACCTGGTAAAAGGTAAACAAAAAGAGGCTGGCGGTTATGGCGCTTCGCTGAAGGAAGATATCCGGTATTTCTATGGTGCCGGCGTGGGAATGGCCGGTCGTGGTGAAGCCATTGCATACGAACATAACTACTGTGAAATTGATCCCAACGTGGTGGATAAATTCGGCATCCCCGTTTTACGATTTAATGTAAAATGGAGTGAGCATGAGATCAATCAGTCGAAACATATGAAGGAGACTTTCCGTGAGATCATGCATAATATGGGTGCAGTGATAACATGGGGCGATGAGGGCGCGGAAAGCAATTACGGAATTGAATCGCCGGGCAAAATCATTCATGAAGCAGGAACCGCCCGGATGGGGAACGATCCTAAAAAATCGGCGCTGAACAAATGGAGCCAGGCCCACGATTGTAAAAATCTGTTTGTGGTAGATGGTGCGCAGTTCGTTTCACAGGCGGATAAAAACATCACCTGGACAATTCTCGCTTTATCGATGCGTGCTTCCGAATATCTGATTGATGAAATGAAAAAACAAAATATCTAATCCTTTTTGCGATCGCAAAATTTAATAAAATGGACAGAAGAGATTCGTTAAAAGCTATAGCCCTGGGTTCTATTTCATCCGGACTGATTCTGGCGTCCTGTAAGGATGAAAAAGATCCGAATGCGAAAGTTCCCGACAACGTTAGCACAACAGCCAAGCTTGACCGGATGCCCGAAGAACAGGCGCACTATGACCAGGTTAGTGGCATGACCTATTTTACAAAGGCGGAAATGGCCACCATAACCATCCTGGCTGATATCATCATCCCGAAAGATGATGTAAGCGGGAGTGCTTCGGACGCAGGCGTTCCCGATTTTATTGAATTTATTGTGAAAGACATGCCGCATCATCAGGTTCCGATGCGTGGCGGTTTGCGCTGGCTTGACCTGCATTGCCTTCGTAAATACGAAAAATCCTTCAAGGACTGTACAACAGAACAACAAATGGAAACCGTTAATGCGATTGCCTATCCGAACAAGGCTACCCCCGATATGAAACCCGGGGTCAATTTTTTTAACCTGATGCGAAATCTTACCGCCACCGGTTTCTATACTTCTGAGATGGGTGTGAAAGATCTTGGTTATGCCGGAAATAAACCCAATCAGTGGAATGGAGTTCCTGATGAAGTTTTAAAACAATACAATCTATCCTATTCTGAACGTGAACTGAACGAATCGGTGAAGTTTGAATAAAACACAGTTTAGTAACGGCAATAGATATACGAAGTTAACTCATTGATTAAAAGCCGCTTTTCCGCAAGGGATGCGGCTTTTCGCTTTTATGCCAATTTGTCTTGCGCTGCGTTTTACTATTTTTTTCATTTACAGGAATAAGCGATGCCATTAAAAAAATATTAAAAGCTGAGGATTTTTTTCTACGCTTACTCTCCTTTTCATTGTTTCGCTTAATTCAAAAAACCGCTTTCCCCCGGGCATATAATTAGTATTTATGGATGCATGAATCAAAACGAAAACTTTCATTCATCCAATTTTGACGAAGCTGAAATACCAAAGGATCTTATCTGTTTTTCCCATTTGAGATGGAATTTTGTTTATCAGCGTCCACAGCACCTGCTGACAAGATTTTCAAAACATTTCAGGTTATTTTTTCTGGAAGAACCGGAATTCACTGATTCCGAAGAAAAATTTTCAATTAGCAATCCTGAACATAATATGTGGGTCATCGTTCCGCAGTTGAAGCGAAACCAGGAAACATCTGCTATAAACGCAAGGCTGAAAGAACTTCTTGCTTCCTTTTTTGAAACCATGGAGATCAGTGATTATATGTTCTGGTATTATACGCCGATGGCCATGAGTTTCAGTTCCGGATTTAATCCCCGGCTTACCGTGTACGATTGCATGGATGAATTATCGGCCTTTAAATTTGCGCCGCCGGAGTTAAAGCAATATGAGCAAGATTTACTGTCGAAAGCCGACCTGGTATTTACCGGCGGTCATAGCTTATATGAAGCCAAAAAACACAGTCACCCTTCCATATATCCATTTCCGAGCAGTATCGATAAAAAACATTTTGCAGAAGCCCGCAAAAGCCTGACTGAACCTTCTGATCAGGAATCAATTCCTTCACCACGCTTTGGCTTTTATGGGGTGATCGACGAAAGAATGGATATTGATCTTATTCGTGAAGTGGCGGAACGCCGCCCTAACTGGCATTTTGTTTTGGTGGGCCCTGTTGTCAAAATTGATCCGGCCAGTTTACCAAAAAATGAAAACATTCATTACCCCGGAGGTAAATCGTACAGTGAACTTCCCTCCTATTTAAGTGGCTGGGATATTGCCCTGATTCCTTTTGCAAGAAATGAATCCACTCAATTTATAAGTCCTACAAAAACGCCGGAATATCTCGCTGGAGGAAAACCGGTGATCTCCACTTCTATCCGCGATGTAATCAATCCCTATAAAACGGAAAACCTGGTTCATATCGCCGACACGGCAGATGAATTTATACAGGCCGCAGAGCTGGAACTGGATAAAAAAGATAAGTCCCTATGGCTACAAAAGGTTGACGATTTTCTTTCGGACAATTCCTGGGATAACACCTGGAAGAAAATGATGGAACTGATCGTTGCCAAATTAAAAGAAAACACATTTCAAAAAATAAAAACAAAGGAGCGGTTGTATGTATGATTATTTAATTGTTGGAGCCGGATTTGCAGGGGCGGTACTGGCCGAAAGACTGGCCTCCAAAGCAAACAAAAAGGTGCTGATCCTGGATCAGCGCAATCATATCGGTGGGAACGCCTTTGATTATTATAATAAAGACGGAATCCTCGTGCACAAGTATGGGCCGCATATCTTTCATACCAATTCAAAAGAAGTTTTTGATTACCTGGGACAATTTACTCCATGGCGAACTTATGAACATAAAGTGCTGGCTTCGGTAGACGGGCAGCTTGTTCCGATTCCCATCAACCTGAATACAATAAACAGTCTGTACGGCCTGAATCTTTCTTCCGATGAAGTGGAAGATTTTTTTAATAAAAGAGCTGAACCGGTCGCAAGAGTTAAAACTTCTGAAGATGTTGTAGTTGGCCGGGTTGGAAGAGAACTGTATGAAAAATTTTTCCGTGGTTATACCCGCAAAATGTGGGATCTGGACCCTTCCGAATTGGATGCTTCTGTAACGGCCCGCGTACCTACGCGTACCAATCGGGATGACCGGTACTTTACGGATACCTACCAGGCCATGCCGCTTTTCGGTTATACACACATGTTCGAGAAAATGCTTTCACATCCTAATATCAACATCATGCTGAATACCGATTACAAGGATGTGGTGGATCTTATTCCATATAAAAACATGATTTTTACGGGCCCCATCGATGGGTTTTTTAATTATTGTTTTGGAAAACTTCCCTATCGCTCCCTCGAATTCAAGTTTGAGACCATTGACGCGGAATCATTTCAGAAGACCGGTACGGTTAATTATCCGAACGAACAGCCCTATACAAGGATTACTGATTTCAAATACCTAACGGGTCAAAAACATCCGAAAACGACCATCGTTTATGAATATCCGCAGGCCGATGGAGATCCCTACTATCCGGTTCCCCGTCCGGAGAATGCCGAGATCTATAAAAAATATCAACAACTGGCCGCATCCATGACGAATACCTATTTTGTTGGAAGGCTGGCCACTTATAAATATTATAATATGGACCAGGTGGTTGCACAATCATTAACCATGTTCAAAAAAATCATGCATCACCATGCGGAACTGCCGGTGAATGGGCATAAGGTTGAAATTTTGCAATCGTAAAAAGTTATTGGAATTTTTTAATAAAAGGAAGGAGCTCAGGCTTCTTCCTTTTCCATTTTATTATATTCTTCACTTAGCCTTTTCTGCAATTCGCCGGGAACGGGATAATATTCTTCAAACTGCATTGCAAATTTTGCCCGGCCCTGGGTGATAGACCGAAGTGAAGACGAGTAGTTATGCATTTCGGCGAGGGGAACCTTCGCAATCAGTTTGGTAAAATGCCCGCTGGAATCCATTCCTTCCACAATAGCACGACGGATTTGAAGGTCGCCGATTACAGAACCCGTTAACTCATCCGGACAAAGAATTTCCAACTTGTATACCGGCTCCAGCAACTGCGGGTCGGCCTGCTGGAAAGCCTGCTTTAAAGCTTTTAAACCGGCTATCTTAAATGAGATGTCGTTGGAGTCAACCGGATGCATTTTTCCATCGTAAATGCATACCCGAACATCACGTACATAACTTCCGGTTAAAGGTCCTTCCTGCATCTTTTCCATCACCCCTTTTAGTATGGAAGGCAGAAAGCGGGTATCGATCGCACCTCCAACAATGCAATTTAGAAAGACCAGCTTACCGCCCCAGTTCAGATCGATGGTTTCACGGTTACGTACTGAAAGTCCTTTCGGCTCGGGCATTCCTTCATACCAGGGCTCAATCCGCATAAACACTTCTCCAAACTGTCCGGCACCACCCGATTGTTTTTTATGGCGGTAGTTCGACTCCGCCATTTTCCGGATGGTTTCGCGGTAGGGAATTCTGGTTTTGCTGAACTTAACTTCCAGGCGATGATAATTTTCAATTTTCCATTTTATAACCGATAGATGCATATCGCCCTGGCAATGGATGATCGTTTGACGCAGTTCGGGTGAAAATTCAACAATCACCGTTGGATCTTCTTCTCTTAAC
>JAEZAY010000231.1 GCA_023427575.1 Bacteroidota bacterium
GAGATACAATTAAAATGCGCTTTTCCGAAACCTTGAAAGGTCAGGATTCCCTTTATCTCGATAACATGCGAAATGCGCAGGTAACCGATAAATACATTTTAAAAGGCGATGGTGTAGAACATTGGGAGCCGCGATTTACCTATCATGGGTTCCGGTATGTGGAGGTTTCTGGTTTAAGAAACAAGCCCGATGCAAATGATTTTGAGGGAAAGGTGATTTATGATGATATCGAAACGATCGGCAGTTTCAAAACTTCCAGCGAAACCATTAACCAGATTTATAAAAGCGCCTATTGGACCATTCGCGGGAACTACCGGGGTATGCCAACCGATTGCCCGCAACGCGATGAGCGAGTAGGCTGGTTGGGCGATCGGGTTATCAGTTCCTATGGCGAGAGTTTCATTTTCGATAATTCGAGGCTTTATGCAAAATGGTTAGACGATATCCAGGATGCTCAGAAAGACAATGGCAGCATTCCCGATATAGTTCCCACTTTCTGGGACCGCTATGCGGATAATGTAACCTACCCAAGTGCGTTCATAATTATCCCGGAAATGCTGCGCCGCCAGTTTGGTGATAACAGAAGCATCGAAAGGCAATATCCCGCCATGCGGAAATGGATTTTATATATGTGGAATACATATAATGAAGGCGATCTTATTTTGAAAGATAATTATGGCGACTGGTGTGTACCGCCCGAATCGCTGGATATGATCTGGTCGAACGATCCAACCCGGATCACCAATGGCGGTCTTCTTGCTTCAGCATATTATTATTATTGTTTGAACCTGATGAAACATTATGCGGATCTTTTAAACAATCCGGCCGATGCAAAAGAATACCAGGAGATAGCAAAAAAAGTTCATGCGGCTTTCAACAGTAAATTTTACAATGCCGATAAAAAAGAATACGCAAACAATACCGTTACGGCAAACCTGCTCCCTTTGAGTTTTGGTCTGGCTCCGGAAGAAGACAGGGCCACCATATTTGCAAACATCCGTAGCAGGTTAAAGGATTTCGATGATCATGTTAACTCTGGAATTATCGGCGGCATGTGGCTGATGCGTGGTCTTACAGACAATGGAGCGGTTGACCTGGCTTATAAGCTCGCCACCAACCGAACATATCCAAGCTGGGGTTATATGATGGAGAAAGGCGCTACTACCATTTGGGAGCTCTGGAATGGCGATGCTGCCAATCCAATGATGAATTCAGGCAATCACCAGATGTTATTGGGCGATCTCCTCATTTGGTATTACGAAAACCTGGCTGGAATAAAATCGGATACCAGGGAAGTGGGCTTTAAAAAAGTGATCATGAATCCTGTATATCCTGAGGGACTTGATTTTGTTGAGGCCTCGCTCAATTCCAAATATGGCTTAATAAAAAGTGCCTGGAAAAAAACAGAATCGGGACTGGAATGGAATATCACCATTCCTCCAAATACAAGCGCTGAAGTGTATCTTCCCACCACCGATTCAAAAAAGGTAACTGAAAGCGGCGAAGCAATTGAACAAACTTTAAACGCCGGCGTGGGTGCCGATACAAAGGATAAAGGGGTTTTGCTGATTGGTTCCGGAACTTATAAATTTAACATAACCAAATAGACGATTTTTTATGCAGGCAATTCTTGGCGTATTCTACCATCTGATCGGCGGTGTGGCTTCAGGCAGCTTTTATGTTCCGTACAAAAAGGTCAGAGACTGGTCATGGGAAACCTATTGGCTTGCCGGTGGCTTGTTTTCCTGGCTCATAATTCCGCCGATCGCAGCCTGGGCAACCATTCCGGAATTTGCCAATATCATTTCCGAAGCGAGCTTCGATACGTTTTTCTGGACTTTCTTCTGGGGCGTGTTATGGGGCATCGGAGGTTTAATGTATGGTTTGGGGATGCGGTACCTGGGCATGTCGCTTGGGAATTCCGTTCTTCTTGGTTTCACTTCGGCCTTCGGAGCGCTGGCGCCACCCATTTACTATGATCTTGCCAATGTTTCCGGAAAGATCACCTTCACCGATCTGATCACAAGTACCTGGGGAAATGTGGTATTACTGGGCGTTCTTCTCTGCCTGATCGGAATCTTCGTTTGTGGTAAGGCGGGATACCAGAAAGAGAATGAGGTTCCTGAAGAAAAAAAGAAAGAAAGCGTTAAGGAATTTAACCTGAAAAAAGGTCTTATTATCTGTATTCTTTCCGGTATTCTGAGCGCCGGTTTTAATTATGGTATTGAAGCGGGAGCGCCTATGGCTGATCAGGCCAATAGCCTGTGGAAAGCGGCCAACCCTACTGAATCGATCAATTTTATTTTTAAAAATAATGTGATCTACGTTGTGCTTTTATGGGGCGGCCTTGCTTCAAACCTGATCTGGTGCCTGATTCTCAGCATGCGGAACAGATCTTATACCGATTATACAAACCGCAAAACGCCCTTGCTGAAAAACTATCTTTTCTGCGCGCTGGCCGGCACCACCTGGTTTCTTCAGTATTTATTTTATGGGATGGGCGAAAGCAAACTGGGGAATGGTTCAAGTTCCTGGATCCTGCATATGGCATTTATTATCCTGGTAGCTAATTTCTGGGGTTTTGCCCTGAAGGAATGGAATGGCGTCAGTAAAAGAACAAGAAACACGATTATCCTGGGAATTGCCCTTATCATCCTGGCCGTAATTGTGGTTGGATATGGTAATTCGCTGCATAATGAAGCGTTATGAAAACAAAGCAGTCCGTAATAGCAGTTTTTGATATTGGAAAAACAAATAAAAAGCTTTTGCTTTTTAATGAAAACTACGAGCTGGTATCGGAACAGTCCACCGGATTTCCCGAAACAGTGGATGATGAGGGTTTCCCCTGCGAAGACCCGGAGCTTTTATGTTCCTGGATTCTGGACAATGTGCAGGCGCTGAAAGACTCGCAAACCTACCAGTTAAAGGCTGTTAATTTTTCGACCTATGGTGCTTCCCTGGTTTACGTTGATAAAGCCGGAAACCGCATCGCACCCCTTTATAATTATCTCAAGCCGTACCCGGAAGAAATTCTGGAAAAATTTCTGGCCGAAAGGGGAATGAAGGGCAATGTTTCGGTTGATACTGCCTCACCCGTTATGGGGAATTTGAACGCAGGTCTGCAGATCTACGCTCTTAAATATCTGAAGCCTGAATTATTCAGCAAACTGGATACGGTGCTGCATTTTCCGCAGTATCTGAGCTATCGGCTTACCGGGGAAAGATTTGCTGAAATGACCAATGTAGGATCTCATTCGCTGATGTGGAATTTCAGCAGCAGGAGCTATCATCAATGGCTAACCGAAGAGGGGATCAGGCCATATCTGCTGCCCGTGGAAAATGGCGATAAGGCAATTGAAATGGAAGGAAGCGACCACAAGAAGCTTTTTGTGGGAATTGGGTTGCACGACAGTTCGGCCGCGATCATTCCTTACCTGCTGAGTTTTAATGAACCATTTGTAATTGTATCTACCGGAACCTGGACCATCAGCCTGAATCCTTTCAACAGCAATCTGCCTTTGAAAGAAGATCTTGAAAACGGCGGACTTAGCTACCAGACTTATAATGGCAGGCCGGTAAAAGTATCGATGCTTTTGGCTGGCCATGATCACGATCAGCAAACCCGCCGGATCGCCACCCATTTTAATCTGGATCCTGATTATTTTAAGTCGCTCTGTTATGATCCTTACTGGAATCAATATCTGAGCAGAGATGAAGAACTGAATTCTAAAAAAACAAAATCTCCTACCGATCCATGTTGTTTTCATCTTCGGGATCAGAAAAAATTTCAGTCTGCCGACCATGCCTACCATCAGCTGATGCTGGATATCATTGAAAGGCAGTCAAAAGTTACCCGTGCAGTATTGTGTGGCAATACCGTTCATAATATGTATGTGGATGGAGGTTTCAGCAAAAACAATATTTACATGCAATTGATGGCGAACGCGTTTCCTGAAATGAACGTGTTTTCCAGTTCCATGGTGCAGGGCACAGCCCTGGGAGCCGCCCTCGCTATTCATTCAAGCTGGAATAAAAATCCATTGCCCGCTTCACTGATTAAACTAAAACAGTGGACACGCAAGTCAGAAGCACTGAAGGGCGAAAAAATCTATTAAAACTTTACAGAAATCCTGCACTTAAAAGGATAGTGCAGGATAGAGATCCAGGTTTCAGAAAATACTTTTGCAAGCAGAGCAGATAAGTTAGCGGATGATTACCTGCAAGGCTATGCAAGCAGGGCATCCTGTTCCAATTATTTAAGGATGCAGAAAAGCTTCAGATCTGATTTCAGAACTTTTCTGTTATAAAAAAAATAAAAAATATTTTTTATGAATACTATCGCGAACGGATTCAAACATGTTAGTTACCTGTGGGATGAAAAAAAAGCGGCTGAACTGGAGGGTGACGAAGTTGGACTGTTAATTTATCGTTCCAATCTGCTGGGAGCAGATTTGCGCCTGACAAATTATGGCGGTGGGAATACATCCTGTAAAGCAGTAGTAAAAGATGTACTCACCGGCAAGGATACGGAAGTGATGTGGGTGAAAGGCTCGGGGGGCGATATCGGAACCCTTAAAAGATCGGGGCTGGCGGCACTGTACGTAGACCGTCTGCGCGGACTGAAAAATATTTACAGGGGTATTGATCAGGAAGATGAAATGGTAGAATTGTTCAACCATTGTATTTACGATCTGAACAGCAAGGCTCCTTCCATCGATACGCCCCTGCATGGGTTTCTTCCCTTTAAACATATTGATCACCTTCATCCGGATGCGGCGATTGCAATTGCGGCTGCCCGCGACGGCAGGAAGATAACCCAGGAACTGTTTAACGGCGAGTTGGGATGGGTGGAATGGCAAAAGCCCGGATTTGATCTTGGTCTGCAACTAAAGCAATGCCTGGATGAAAACCCCGGCATTCGTGGAATTATGCTTGGCAGCCATGGTTTGTTTACCTGGGGCGACAACGCCTATGAGTGTTACCTGAACACCTTGCAGGTGGTAGAAAAATGCGCCGAATATCTGGCAGCGCATGAAGGAAAAACCAAACCCGTTTTCGGAGGTGCAAAAAGAGATTCTTTGCCCGAAGCGCAGCGGAAAAAGCAGGCTTCCAGACTGGCTCCTGTATTGCGCGGATTATGCAGCAGCAACCAGCGGATGATCGGTCATTTCACCGATGATGAAAGGGTGCTTCAATTTATAAATTCAAACGATCTGGATCGTCTGGCGCCTTTAGGAACAAGTTGTCCGGATCATTTTCTCCGTACCAAGATCAGTCCCCTGGTATTAGACCTGGATGCGGGCGCCGATCTTTCCGATGCAGCGGCTCTGAAAGAAAAACTGACCCCGGCATTTGAAGCCTACCGGGAAATGTACACCGAATATTACAATAGCTGCCGCCATGAAAACAGTCCGGCGATCAGGGATGCGAATCCAGTGATCATCCTTTATCCGGGCGTTGGGATGTTCAGCTTTTCAAAAGACAAGCATACAGCTAAAGTAGCTTCTGAATTCTATATTAACGCCATCAATGTAATGCGTGGATCCGAAGCCGTTAGCGAGTACACCGCCCTGCCGCGTCAGGAAGCTTTTAATATCGAATACTGGCTGCTGGAGGAGGCGAAATTGCAACGGATGCCGAAGCCAAAATCGCTGAGTGGTAAGGTGGCGCTGGTTACAGGCAGCGCCGGCGGAATTGGTAAAGCAATTGCCAAAAAATTCGCTGAAGAAGGTGCCTGCATCGTTTTGAATGATGTGAATGAAGAAAGACTGGCTCAGGCCCTGGAAGAATTTCAGCAAACATTCGACAGGAATGTGGTAGTGGCCACCAGTCTGAATGTAATGGATAACGATTCTATTTTGTCGGCCTTCGATAACGCATGCCTTGCCTTTGGCGGTGTGGATATCATTGTAAACAATGCCGGAATCAGTATTTCGCGTTCCATTGCCGAACACAGCATTGAAGAATGGGACCGCCTTTATGATATCCTGGTGAAAGGACAGTTCCTCACCTCTCAAAAGGCGGTGGAAGTAATGCGTCGCCAGGGTCTTGGCGGAGATATTATAAACATCGTCTCTAAGAATGCTGTGGTGGCTGGACCTAATAATGCAGGCTACGGATCAGCGAAAGCGGCCCAGGCCCATCTTTCACGTCTGATGGCAGCCGAACTGGGTGTGGACAATATCCGCGTGAATGCGGTTAATCCGGATGCCGTGATTGCCGACAGTAATATCTGGGCCGGTGGCTGGGCCGAAGGCCGCGCAAAAGCCTATGGCATAACCGTTGATCAGCTGCCTGCTTATTACGCAAAAAGAACGCTGTTAAACCAGATTATTTTACCGGCCGATATCGCCAATGCATGTTATGCATTTGTAGGAGGTTTGTTATCCAAATCTACCGGTAACCAGATTAATGTGGACGGAGGCGTAGCTATGGCCTTTGTTCGTTAATATGAGTTTTTATTTCTCAATTTTGCCAATATGAAACTGGATTATAATCCCGGGTACCCCACGGTCGATTCGCTGAGAGAACGTGCCAAACGCCGGATCCCGGGGTTTGCATTTGAATATGTAGACGGAGGTTGTAACGAAGAGGTGAACCTGCGAAATAATACGGGTGATATCCGAAGGGTTGAGTTAAAGCCTAGTTATCTGAAAGATTTTAATGGCGTAGATCTGAACACCACACTGTTCGGACACAGCTACAGCCTGCCATTTGGAATTGCGCCGGTTGGACTGCAGGGACTGATCTGGCCAGGGGCGCCCGAATCGCTGGCCCGGGCCGCATCTGATAACAATATCCCTTTCATATTAAGCACAGTAACGACTTCCAGCATAGAACGCATTGCGGAAATCACGGGCGGGAAAGCCTGGTTTCAATTGTATTACCCCACCGAAAAAGAAGTAACCGATCATATTCTGCAAAGGCTGGAAG
>JAEZAY010000316.1 GCA_023427575.1 Bacteroidota bacterium
CGGACCTTCCGCTACATATCCGTTCATATCATTCAATAAGGCTTCATCAAAACCTATGGCCCGCGCTGCCTGGCTGGCAAGAATCGAGTTAACATAGTGGCCCGTAGCTTTCGCTTCAATATGAAAAGCGTTCGGGTTCGGACGCTGATACGATGAACTAAACACTTTCAGGAGCCGGTCGCCGAGAAAGGGCGCCATCTCCCAGGTTTCAATAGTGAGGTTAGAAAAAGTGTTCAAAGCAAAACTCATGTTTGCGGGCGCATAAACCAGCGGCCGGATATAGGCATCCTGCTGGTTGTTTCGCTTTAGAACTTCATAACTCGCCTCTATTAACTCATCTACTTCGTAGTTGTAAGGAAGATTCAGCGCTTCGGCCGATTTTTTTAAGCGTTCAAAATGTTCGACAGCCTTAAAAATTTTTGTTTCACCGCTTTCCGTTCTATAGGAACGGATCCCTTCGAATACGCCATACCCGTAGTGCAGGGTCTGACCATAGAGATCAGTCTTTGCGTCGGCGGCCTTCACATAGGAACCATTCAGGTAAATGATTGTATTCTCGTTGTAATAATTCATAAACTTCACTTTTATACCGGAACCGCGGATTTTTACAATTGATAACAGGGCTTGGGTTTAGGCAGGATTCCATTGCCGTACCATAAAACCAGCGAGCGGAAGATCAGATAATCGTCGACTTACTAAGGGCGATATTGGAACCGTTAACCGTTGATGGAAGACGATTTTCAACAAAATCCCGGATCAGATCTCCAATGGTGGTTGTTGAATAGCTGTTAACCGGATCAATATCTTTCGATACAAAGCCGTGCGCCAGCGTCCATTCTACCCCATTTCTTATTAAGGTTGCTTCTTCATGCATTTTAAAATACTCGAGCATCATGGCGGCGCTGAGTATGGAACCCAGGGGGTTGGCGATATCTTTTCCCGCGGCCTGAGGATATGAACCATGAATGGGTTCAAAAAGCGCCGTGCCCGCCCCTACCGACGCGGAAGGTAGCAAACCAAGCGATCCGCTGATAACACTGGCTTCATCGCTGATAATGTCGCCAAACATATTTTCGGTAAGAACCACATCAAACTGTTTTGGATTTACAATGATCTGCATGGAAGCATTGTCTACAAACATGTAGTCAACCGTTACATCAGAATATTGTTCTGCCAGCTCACGAATTACTTTTCGCCACAAGCGCGAGGTTTCGAGCACATTGGCCTTATCGACCAGGGTTAGCTTTTTCCGTCTTTGCCTGGCGTAATCAAAGGCCAGGTGAGCGATGCGTTCGATTTCAATTCTTGTATACACGCAATCATCGGAAGCGGTGTTCTGATCCTCGCTCAGCTCTTTTTTTCCAAAATAAATTCCTCCGGTTAATTCACGGAGAATTACAAAATCAACACCCTCCAGTTGTTTACTTTTCAGCGGCGAGAGGTGGTGCAGCGATGAGTAAGTAGAAACGGGACGAATGTTTGCGAATAGCTGTAGCGATTTACGAAGTTTCAGCAATCCCTGTTCAGGACGCACTTTAGCGGTAGGATCGTTATCGTATTTAGGATGACCGATGGCGCCAAATAAGATGGCATCGCTGGCCAGGCAAACCTCAATGGTTTCATCGGGCAGGGGATTACCGGTTTTGTCGATGGCATCCGCTCCCATCAGGCAGTACGTGTAATTAAACTCGTGGCCGAACTGTTGAGCGATCGCATTCAGCACCTTGATCGACTGTTGAGTAACTTCCGGACCGATTCCGTCTCCAAGTATAACGGCAATATTTTTTTTCATGATGCTATTTTGAAATACGTTCCCCTTGTTCGGGCCCTGTGTTAGTTTGAATATGTTTTTGATTCAAAGGCTTCGATCTCATCCTTCATATTTATCAGGTAATCGATATCGTCGTACCCGTTCAGCAAACAGGTTTTTTTGTAATCATTGATTTCAAAATGTTCTTCCGCCCCGGTCGATTCGATCCGGATCAGTTGTTTGTTCAGATCGACCGTCAGTAAAGACTCATTATCCTGTTCGAAGATCTGTTGTAAGAAGGCATCGCTGATCTGCACCGGCACTACGCCATTGTTCAGCGCATTGTTCTTGAATATATCGGCAAAAAAACTGGAGACTACCACGCTGAATCCATAATCCAGCAGCGACCAGGCGGCATGCTCTCTCGATGAGCCACAACCGAAGTTTTTCCCGGCTACCAGAATCTCTCCGGTATATAAGGGATTGTTCAGTACAAATTCCGGCTTTGGATCGGATTCATTATCGTTGTTATAACGCCAGTCGCGAAACAGGTTTTTACCAAAACCATCCCTGGTAGTTGCCTTCAAAAATCTGGCAGGGATGATCTGATCGGTATCGATGTTCTCGAGAGGTAAGGGTACAAACCGGGATGTTATGGTGGTGAATGCTTTCATGTTTTACTTTAGTGATCTGGCTTACATTAATTACTGTTTCAAATCAGATCAGTTCTCTGATATCGGTAACCACTCCGGTGATGGCCGAAGCGGCAGCCGTTAAAGGGCTTGCCAGCAGTGTTCTGGCTCCGGCTCCCTGCCGGCCTTCAAAGTTTCTGTTGGATGTGGAGATGCAATACTGCCCGGCAGGAATTTTGTCTTCATTCATCCCCAGGCATGCACTGCAGCCCGGCTGCCGAACCGCAAAACCAGCCGCTTCAAAAATTTTGTCAAGCCCTTCCGCCCGAACCTGTTCTGCCACCTGCTGCGATCCGGGAACGATCATCACCTGTACCGAATCCGATTTGCGTTTTCCTTTAACAACAGAAGCAACGAGCCGCAGATCTTCAATCCGGGAATTGGTGCAACTTCCGATGAATACATGCTGGACCGGCATCCCCAATAAGGACTTTCCTGATTCAAGGCCCATGTATTCCAAAGCCTTTACAATATTCTTCCGTTCACCTTCATCCGGGATCGAATCGGTAACCGGAATCTGCGCGTTTACCGCTATACCCAGCCCTGGATTTGTACCGTAGGTAATCATGGGCTCTATCTCACTTGCATTGATATAGATCTCGGTATCGAAAACGGCATCTTTATCAGAATAAAGCTCTTTCCATTCTTTCTTTTTCTTCTCCCAGTTATCGCCGGATGGCGCGAATAAACGACCCTTTATATAGTTTAATGTTGTTTCATCCGGTGCAATCATTCCGCCACGGGCACCCATTTCAATGCTCATATTGCAGATGGTCATCCGTGATTCCATTGAAAGACTTTCAATGGCCGAACCGGCGTATTCAACAAAATACCCCGTGGCACCACTGGCGGAGATCCTGGAAATGATATAAAGAATAATATCTTTTGATACTACCCCTTTATTTAGTTTTCCATTAATATTGATCCGCATTTGTTTGGGCCTGGATTGAAGCAGACATTGACTGGCAAACACCATCTCAACTTCGCTTGTTCCAATGCCGAAAGCAATAGACCCGAAGGCGCCATGTGTGGAAGTATGACTATCGCCGCAAACAATCGTCATCCCCGGCTGGGTAATGCCCAGTTCAGGTCCGATTACGTGAACAATGCCCTGAAAAGGATGACCAAGGCCATAGAGTTCGATATTATGGTTGCGGCAATTTTCTATCAGCTGCTGAACCTGCTTGCGGGAGAGCTCATCTTTGATCGGTAGATGCTGTTCGTATGTTGGAACGTTATGGTCGGCCGTGGCAACCACCTGTTGTGGCCGCGCTACTTTTAAGCCCCGGTTCTCAATTCCCCTGAAAGCCTGAGGGCTGGTTACTTCGTGAATAAAATGTTTGTCGATGTATAATACAGAAGGCCCGCCGGGGATTGTTTTTACGACGTGCTTTTCCCAAATCTTATCAAATAATGTTTTAGCCAATTTGTACTTTTTAGTTTATACATGAAGGTTAGGCGCTGATATTTTCAGCCTGATATGCTTTGGCGAGCTGCTGCAGATCTTCTTCCATTACTTCCTTTTTCGAATCAGCCACGCTCAGAAACTGGCCGTATAAAACGTCAATATCGTTCCTGGTAAAACCATAGCCAAGTTTGTGGAAGCGGTGCGCCAGCGCACTTCTTCCGCTGCGTGCTGTTAGAACGATTTTCGAACTTTCCGCTCCCACCGCTTCGGGATTGATGATTTCATAGGTGAGCGCGTCTTTCAGAAATCCGTCCTGGTGAATTCCGGAAGAATGTGAAAAAGCGTTCGCTCCAACAATGGCCTTATTCGGCTGAACGGGCATCCGCATGGTATCACTCACCGCCCGGCTCATGGGGTTCAGTTGTTTCGCATCTACATCGGTATAAAATCCCATGTAGCCATGCTGTTTAATCACCATAACAACTTCTTCCAGGGCGGTATTTCCCGCTCTTTCTCCCAATCCGTTAATGGTACACTCAATCTGGCGTGCGCCATTAATTACACCGGAAATGGAATTGGCAGTTGCAAGGCCGAGGTCGTTGTGGCAATGGCAGGATATGATCGCCTTATCGATATTTGAAACATTGTTCACCAGGAAGGCAATCTTTTCACCGTACTGATGCGGAAGACAATACCCGGTTGTATCGGGAATATTTACGGTAGTGGCACCGGCTTTAATAACGGCTTCAACCACTTTCGCGAGGTATTCATTG
>JAEZAY010000344.1 GCA_023427575.1 Bacteroidota bacterium
CATTAGCACATTGGCACATTAGCACATTCGCACATTAGCACATTATCACCGCCGTCCGATTCATTTTTCTTAACGGATTTCTTCCGAGGCCCGGGGGAATACATTTTACCGGACACCACTGATTATCACATTATCAAATTATCACATTTCCACATTGGCACATTAGCACATTGGCACATTATCACTGCTATCCGGGTAATAATTTTCCATTCATGCGAAACCTGTATCAATTGTGAATAGGAGCCGTCAAAATGCTTTTAAATCTGCGAATCCCCTACATTTAGCTTTGATCATTATCTCTTAACCACCCTTATCTCAGGGAAGGCTCTAAAAAAAGTAGAATCATACTTCTTTCAAAATTCTACGGTTCCTTTTCTTACTACAACCAGGATTTTTTTTCCGGGTTAAGAAAATTACCACTGACTGAAAAATTTTTATATATTGGATTAACTTTTTGCAAAAACTGACTGCCATATTTCTCCTGGCTCTGCTGAGCTTTAACTGGGTTGGATACCGCTTTGCGCTTAACTATTTAAATTTTTCGCTGGACCGAATACTGGAAGCCGATCTCGATGCAGGGAATTACGATGAAAATGAACTTATCCAGATGCGTGTCCCGGTTTCATTGCCATATCAGGTGAACTGGAGCAATTATGAACGGGTAGACGGTGATATTGAAATTGACGGTATCCACTATAAGTTTGTAAAGAAAATTGTCCGCAATGATTCGCTGATACTGCTTTGTCTGCCTAATCACAACAAGATGATGATGCAGGAAGCTAAAACCGCTTTTTTTCAATTGGTGAATGATCTTACCATGAATCATTCCGGTAAAACGGAAAAGAAATCTTCACAGATTGCCAAATCCGTTTTTTCAGATTGTATTATCTATTCTCAGCCCCTTGCAGCTTCTCCTGATCTTTCTAATAATAAAGTTTATTCCCTGAATCAAACTTTTCCAATTCTGGCTCCATTTATACTGGCACCCGAAAAACCTCCTTCCGCGCGGCTATCGCTGTTTAAACATCCCTTATACTTTTTATAATTCCAGCTCCGCTGCGAAATTTTTCATTCTATAAACAAAGAACATGTTTATTCATCCACATTGCCGCAAAGCACTGTTCAGTGCTTTCGTGATGGCAATTCTATCCATCAGATCAATGGCGCAAACCGATCAGGATTTCGATATGATGGCAAAAAATCTTTTTTGCTCGGGCTTTACTTATACCAATAGCTCCTGGACAAATTACTGGGAAGGAACCCTTAAGCGCGATAACCTGAATCTGGGAACAGTAAGAACCCAAATGCTGGCCTATATGGGTAACTATGGGTTGTCTAAGAAGCTGAACCTACTTTTTGGACTCCCCTATGTAAAAACGAATGCCAGTGCCGGCACCATGAGTGGATTACAAGGGATTCAGGATCTGAGCCTGTTTGCCAAATACAAGGCGTTTACGCTTAAAACAGGCAAAGGAAATTTTACCTTATTGGGCGTTGGCGGAGTTTCATTCCCATTGACAAATTATGTAGCTGACCATATGCCGCTGAATATCGGGCTTCGTTCGAAATCACTGATAGGAAGAGTGATTGCGGATTACCAGCAAGGCAGATTTTTTGTAACGGCATCGGGAACATATATGCTGCGAAGCAATATTACCATCGACCGGAATTCGTACTACACAACCGAAATGCATCTCACCAATAAGGTGGAAATGCCCGATGCAACCAATTACCAGGCCCGGATCGGATATCGCTCAAAAACGCTTACCGCAGAAGGTATTCTCAACCGCTTTGTTACCCTGGGCGGGTTCGATATAACGCGAAACAATATGCCTTTTCCCAGCAACAGAATGAACGCGACGGCAGCAGGGGTTGGAGCCAAATTTTTTCCTCAGGGCCGTTTAAAAAATTTTTCGCTGAATGCTGAATTTACTCGAACGATTGCCGGAAGAAATGTGGGTGAAGCGAGTTCCATTACTGCCGGAGCTTTCTACATCCTGAATTTTAATAAGAAATCAGATAATAACCAGTCAAAATAACTGCTATGCGTATTAGATTTGTTCGCTGCTTCACCTTTATTGTCCTATCATTAATGGTGGCAGCCTGTTCCAAACAGGTGGATTCGCGCACCGATAATGCTCCCGCACTCAATCCGGTTAAAACAGATGGCGATGCCGGTTCATGGAAACCCATACTGCTTGCCAACGTAACGGATATTGTTTTATCGTCACCTATTGCCACCAGTTCGCCTGATTATATAATTCAACTAAATGAGGTTAGAAGCTGGCAGAAAAAAATCTCTGATTCCGATCGTGATAATGTTAAATACTGGAGCGCAGGTGCTGTTCTGCGCTGGAATGAGATCATGCGTGAACTGGTAGCTAAATACAATCTGCCTCCATATCAGAATCCCGACGGAACTTATCCGGCTCCCAGTGCGAATAACCCGCTTGCATACCCGCTGTTTCCATTTGCCAATCCTCCGTATGCTTCCCGCGCTTATGCCTATGTTGCCGCTGCGCAGTACGATGCGCTGGTAACGGCTTATCACTATAAATCCGTTTATAACAGGAAAGCTCCTTACGATATAGATTCCTCTCTAAACGTAATGGTTAGCCGCTCCGATCTCTCCTCGTTCCCTTCCGAAGACGGAGCAGTAATAGGCGCAACCGTTGAATTGTTGAAGCTACTTTTTCCCGGTGAACAGGACTTTATTCAGAAGAAAGCCGAGGATCACCGCCGGGCCCGCTTAATTGCAGGAGCCAATGTTCGCAGCGATATTGAAGCAGGAGAGATCATTGGCAGGCAGGTGGCGGAAAGATATACTGCAAAAGCAAGAACTGACCGCGCCGGTCAGGCTGGGGGTACACCTGCCGATTGGAAAAAAATGGAGGACAATTGCATAGCCATTGGTGAAACGCCATGGTTAAGCCTCGAATTGCCTAAACGGCCGCCCATGCTGGCTATGTATGGCAAGGTGAAATCGCTGGTACTTGATTCTTTAACTTGTGTTTCCCTTCGGCCAGGACCGCCACCTTCGGTGAATAGTGCTCAAATGAAGGCGGAAACCGAAGAGATCCGTTCAATGGTAAAAAATGCCACCCGTGAGCAGATCCGCACTGTTCATTTCTGGGCCGATGGGGTAGCAACCTACACACCGGCCGGCCACTGGAACGCCATTGCCGCCGATGATTTTATCAGTAAAGGTTTCAGCGAAGTTCGCTGGGCCCGGAATCTGGCTTTATTAAATATTGCCATGATGGACGCCGGAATAATTACCTGGGATACCAAAATGCATTATTTCAATCCCAGGCCCAGCCAGATGGATCCGGAAATAAAAACTCTGACAGGGCTTCCGAATTTTCCGGCTTATATCTCCGGACACTCCACTTTCAGTTCCGCGGCGGCTTCTGTACTTGGTTATATTTTACCAGAACGCGCAGCCGATTATAAAGCGATGGCATTGGAAGCATCGCTGTCGCGAATGTATGGGGGAATACATTTTCGTTCCGATTGTGAGGTTGGACTCGAAGTGGGTGAAAATATTGCGGCTCATATCATCAACCGCGGCCGGCTCGATGGGTCGGGAAATTAGTGAAGACTTAAAGGACTACAACTGGAAAGCGGGCATCAGCGCAAATTGATGCCCGCTATTTTTGCAGATTTACCAGTTTTGCTCCAATGGAATAGTTTTCATATTTCCCTTTAACATGATACGTCTAATCAGGATAATGCTAAAAGTCATACAGGCGGCACCAATCAGGAAATGGATGCCCGGAAAATAGATCGGGGCTTTAGAAGAAGTAAAAAACGAAAAGGCACTATTCATCATAAGCGGACCAATGATGGTAGTTAAACTCATCAGGCTGGTAAGAGCTCCCTGTAGTTCGCCCTGTTGACTGGATGCCACATGCACCGAGATTACCGACTGCAGCGATGGCCCGCAGATTCCGCCAAGACAGTAAGGCAAAAGAAAAACAAACATCATCCAGCCCTGAGTTGCAAAAGCAAACAGGATCAGGCCAATGGTATACAATCCTAAACCCAGGTAAATGCTGGTTTCATTGCCCAGCCTTGGTACGATCACCCTGGTTAATCCGCCCTGAACCGAGCCAATTAAAATTCCAACCACTGCAAGTGAAATTCCCACCATGCGTTCACTCCAGTTAAAGCGGTAGATGGTAAAAAAATTCCAGTTTCCCTGTACGGATTGATTGCCTAGGTAAATTAAAAAGAATCCTACGGCGAGTGCGCCAATCTTTTTGTGTTTAATAAGAAATTTTAATGAACCAAAAGGATTTGCTCTTTTCCAGTCGAAGGGCCGGCGATTTTCATTGCTTAAAGATTCAGGTAGAAAAACGTATCCATACAAACAATTCAGAAGACAGAGGATGGCAGCGGCATAAAAAGGCGCACGCAAACCCCAGGTAGATAATAGTGCGCCCAGTGCGGGTCCCAGTACAAAGCCCAGTCCGAAAGCCGCTCCGATCAGCCCAAAATTTTTGGCGCGGCTTGTTTCATCCGGGCTTACATCCGCGATATAGGCCGTAGCCGTGGTAAAGCTGGCTCCGGTAATTCCGGCAATCACACGGCCCGCAAAAAGCCATCCGTACGTAGGCGCCAGGGCCAGGATAATATAATCAATTCCGAAACCCAGTAGTGAAACCAACAACACTGGCCGTCGCCCGAATTTGTCGCTCAAATTGCCTATTACGGGAGCAAAAAGGAATTGTGTTATGGCGAACACCGACAATAGAATCGCGCCATAAGTGCTGGCCTGGTTAACCGGAACGGCTTTAAGTTCAGAAATCAGGTCGGCCATTACCGGAATGATCAGGCCCCAGCCCATCACATCAATTAGAAGAGTTATAAAAATAAAGCCGATGGCCGATTTCCCCGATTTTCGCATATGCATCAATCATTGCTGTCCAGTTAATAATTTTCAATTTGCCTGAAACCTGTATAAACAGTAGGTTACGAGCCGTCATTGTAAATGATCTCCTCCACTTTTTTTTAGAAAAAAAGTGGAGCAAAAAAATCGGGCTCCGGAATAAATCCTAAAAATTGAAACTTCCGGCTAAATAA
>JAEZAY010000384.1 GCA_023427575.1 Bacteroidota bacterium
GCCCAGGCTGGTGCGGTAAAATGTATTTTCCAGAAACTTTTCCAGGTAGGCAAAACGCAGCCGAAGCGAGATCTCCGAACTGATAAGATCGGTGGCTTTCCCCCCGTTATTAAAAAGTTCCTTCGAAGGCAGGTTCAGCAGCGGATCGTAGCGTTTGTTCAATCCCGTTATAGTAGCCGATAGGCCCATATCGTTTGAATGAAGGTATTCGACTTTCTTTTCGTCGACCTGTAAAAATTTTATGGGAACGCCTGTTTTCCGGATGGCTAATGCAAATATGTTATCCTGGCTGATCTCATCATAATAGGTTTGCCCATAGTCGATATCTTTCGTGTATGAGGCATAAAGATGCACCCTCGGGTTTTTATTAAAAAGATACATCCCGTCCAGTTTATGTTTGAACTTTTGATCGCCAAACCCATATGCCAGGTAGCCGTGAAGAATAAGCTTTTTGTTAAAATAGCGGTTGGTGCCCAGGTCGAAGCGAACCCGCCATTTTTCAAGGGCATTATAGGTTACCCAGTTATACCAGGGTCCGATTTCATAATTGCCGATTCTTTTATACCCGGTTCCAATGAAATTCAGCCAGCTGGTATATTTCTGGAATACCGGCATTTTTAGCAGCGTGTCGATCATCTTGTAAACGGCCTGCTCGTTTTTGCTCAGATCTTCATGGCGGATTGTATCCCAGAAAGCATCCGTTTTGCTGTTTGCGTCCTGCGGTAAAATCAGCTCTTCCATTTTCCGGTTTTTGGCCAGTTCAGCGGAGACCACCTGCCTGTTTACGAGAATGTTCTTATAGGTGGTGGTTTTGCGTCCAACGAAAGACAGATTGGTATTGCCTAACGGTGCAATATCAATTACAAATTTATCTTTTGAGAGAAACCAGGTGCTGTCGTCAATCAGCGCATACTCCTGGATCAGACTCAGCTTATCAACAAAATTTATATTGGCATCCTTATTTAGCCATAGATTCATTTTCTGGATTGCGAAGGTAGAATCGTGAACCCAGCAATCACCTTCAAATGTGTTTTCGCCCGGCCTTTTTGGAGAAAATACCAAATGAAACAATCTTTTGCCGCCGACAAACTGAGTATCGGTTACACTATACCGGTAGTAGGCATCGCCGTTATCGCTTATAGGGCTTACAAACTGTTTATCGAATACAGGAATAAAATTGGAATAGAGGTTTATAACCTGGTCCATGCCGCCCAGCAGTTTTGAAACACTCTCATTGTTTACACCAATTGTTTTACTGCCCTTAAAAACCTCGCGACGCTTGAGCGGCGCTTTCTGATAGTAATAGTCCGAAATCGTTTCAGTCAGATATACGGGAAGTATGGACGCACCTTCTGAACTGTCAACATTATTAAAGATAAACCTGAAAGGCCGCATAAGCCGCAGTTCTTTCCATTTGTCTTTATTGATGTTCTTCAGATCCAACTCCAGTTTGTTATAAAGCTCGTACGAAAAATTTTCAAACCGGTACCGGTCATTGTATGGTTTGCGCCGTACAATTCTTCGCCACATCAGCAGGCCCCGGTCGATCTTTCGCTTCACAACCACTTCCTGCGCGTACTTGCCCCTTTCCAGCGGGATCACTAAATGCAGCTGGTTTTCTTTTATATAACTGCGAAGGGCAGAATCGAAAGCAAGGTAATAATCCTGGTAGCCTACATAGGTCACCAGCAGCGTATCATCAGGGCGGTTATCGAGGCTCAGACGGAAATTTCCGAGCGAGTCGCTGAGAATGCCGATGCCCGATCTCAGAAATTGAACGGAAGCAAATGGAATGCGTTCTTCGCTATGGCCATCCTTAATTATTCCTGAAATAATAAAAGGCTGACTCAAAATATCCGTGGAGATAAGTATAAAAAGAAAGAACAGTATTGGATTCAGGATCGGCAACTTCATCACAGGTGAATAAAGGCGAATTTACGATAACTGGAAGCTGAACTCCCTGTTAAATTTTCTTGAACGGTTTTGGAACAACCAGAAACATTCCTTTACTTTGCATTTCAAAGTGCTTTATATGAACGAGAACACGTCTTCGCTGGAAACCCTTCAGGATATCAGAAAGATTATGGACCGGTCTTCGCGGTTTATATCGCTCAGCGGTTTCAGTGGCGTTTTTGCGGGGGTTTTTGCCTTGATCGCCTGCTATCTGGCATACCATGCCATTGAAGAATATTATGTACGGTTTCCATTTGATAATGGAAGCATTGCCGAGTACAGGGCCCTGGTCCTAAACCTGGTTTTTATCGCCCTTGGTTTGCTGGTGGCCGCTTTCGCGCAGGCTTTTTATTTTACCTGGAGGAAGAGCGGTAAAGACAGGGTTTCATTCTGGAATGCCAGCTCCAAGCGATTGCTGATCAATCTTTTTATTCCCGTTGCCGCCGGCGCCGTATTGGTATTGGGAATGTTGTTCAACGGGTCCTGGCAGTTTGTGGTGCCTGCCAGCCTTCTTTTCTATGGCCTGGGACTGATCAACGCTTCAAAATTTACAATCAATGATATCCGCAATCTTGGCTATCTGGAACTTATCACCGGGTCGGTTAGCGTTTTTTTTTCCAGAATCGGGGCTCTGGTTTTGGGCTTTTGGCTTTGGAATTCTGCATATTGTTTATGGCATTCTGATGTGGTCTAAATACGAAAGATGAAAAATCCGATTCAAAATCTGAATAAAATATTCGACAGCCGGATTCGCCTGGGGGTAATGAGCAGTTTAATGGTGAACGAAGAAGTTTCCTTCAACGAATTGAAACAGATCCTTGACCTGACCGATGGCAACCTGGCATCACATTTAACCAATCTCGAAGAAAATGGCTTTATTAAAGTGCATAAGGGCTTTATTGGGCGGAAAACAAATACCACTTATACGATCACGCGGAACGGTGAATGGGCGTTCAAGGAACATTTGCAAGCTCTTGAAAACATGATTAAGGGGGTGAAATAAAAATTTACCCAATGCTTCATAAAAAAGGGAGAGCCTGCAATTACTGCTGCTCTCCCTTTTATCTGAATACGGTTTATTATTTTCAGAAGTCCTTCCTAAACAACTTTAAAAGTCGACGCCCATTGCAAAATGCAGCAATGGTTTACCTCTGAAAAATCCATTCATTTCCCATCCCGCGTCGAGTCGCAGGAAATAACCCAGCAGGGTACTTCTCACTCCAAATCCATAACCCCCGGCAAAAGGGCCGATCCCTCCCGATTTTAAACGTACAACTACATTATTCCCGAGGTCAGGGTAAACCAGCTCGGGCCTTTTCAGGGCATTGTATTTTCCGTTCCAGGCTGTTCCGAGATCGATAAACTGAGTCAACTGGAAATTCCGCAAAAAAGCATTGTTAATGGGCTTATTAAATAAAGTTGAAAATAATGGAAACCGCAATTCGCTGTTCAGTATAACCGCGTTATTTCCATTGGAAGTATTTTGCCGGAATCCGCGAAGGTTTACAGCCAGCGACTGAAAAGCATAGTCTCGGTCTTGCGGTTGCGGCTCCCGATTGAACTTTGGAAACATCCAGGAATCCACTCCGCCGAGATAGTAAATGATCTTTTGATTTCCCCATGAAAAATCGGCTGCTGCCCGTCCCGCCCAGACAAAGTTGCGGAAGATCGGGTAGTAATAACGGGCATCCACACCCGAATTAAAGCTTAGTTGCCCGGGTTTGTAATTGCTGTTGGCCGCATCCACTTTATTGATCTGCGAGTTGATATCCACATATAATTTGAACCGCAGTCCATTCATGATATTCATTGCTTTCTGGATCGTATTGTCATGAACGTATTCGATTCTTGTAAGCGCAAAAGTCTGCTTATTAAAATCGGGAGCTTTCAGCGTAGCCGAATCCGCAAAAAGATCGCCCCTTACAACAATTTTATCAGTACGGATCCCGGCGGAAATCCGGAGACTTCTTACCCGGTCGAAGGGATATTTAATCACCGCCTGATATAAATTGGTAAACATCTTGCCTTCAAAACGCTGAGTGGTTCCATTAATTCCCTGCACATCGCCGATCTGGGTTTTGCGATAATAGACCAGCGAATAATCGATCCGGCGTTTCAGGTAATCGGCCCGGGCCAGCCATTCGCCGCCGCCATCAAATAAGGATTGATTAACGGGAACAAATACGTTTGCGCCGCCCAGTCCGCCACCGCCTCCAAAAGAGGTGCCGGTTCCGATGCCGCTGATCAGCGGTAAGCGAATCGCGCCGGTAAATCGAATATCTTCAAACAGATCGAATACGGAAGCTTTCAGCATTCCATTAAAGGCGCCGCCACCACTTTGAAGTGTGATCGGTAAAGCGCCGGTAAAAGGTTCGTACCGGTTCACCAGTACATCATTATTAAATGCGCCGGAAAAATTATCGGCGGCAAACTTCAGTTTATAGTCGAAAAGTTTTGCCCGGTGCAAACTGGTTTCTACAGCGGGTTCGGCCCGCGGCGATACCAGGCCGGGAGCCGTCCTGCTGCTTGTATCATCGTCGAATTCAGTTTCAAACGCATCCCTGCCCGGACGTTCGAGGCTGTCGGCCCCCGGCAGGTTCGATCTGAATTCGATGGACTCGCCTTCCGCCAATTGCTTTTGTAATATGGTTTTTCGTCTGTATTCGGTTGGTTTTGGATTTACATTTCTCCGTCTTAAAGCGGTTTCATCCACTTTAAGTTTATAAAGAAATTTAAGGTTTCCTTCCTGTCTGACTTCCGAAACCTGGCCCCCATCACCGGCCACTTTTGTTTCCAGCAGTCCGCTTTGGTAATTGGTGATAGGAAACACATAAGCCGAATCATTGGTGATGGAAAATACAAACATGGAATCCGGCTCCTGTTTGTTGTAATTCCGCAGGGTACTATCGATTTCCAGATCGCTGGGGTTACGCAATAGTTCTTCGCCAATAACATAAACCGTGTCGAGACCCGCCCTCCTTGTGGAGAAAAAACCCGCAAACCGGTTTGAAACTCCATATTCATCACTGATAAACGTAAAATGCGATGTATTGTACTGAACGGGGAACCGGGCATTTCCGTGCTGCATGTTGCTGAGCTGCGTAATCTGCCTGAATTCGCTTTTATTAAAGTTGTCTGCCAGAAAAATATTAAACTTCGCGGCTGGCATACCGGTATCTTTTCCAACAGCGGTAGAAGAAGGGCGATTTGAGGAAAAAATGATTCCGCTTTTATTCGGGAACGACACGAAGGAAGCATCCAGGTCAGCATAGGAATCGTTGGTTACCTGCTCAAAACTGTCTTCTTCGATCTTATATACAAAAATATCCGACTGCCCGTTTTTAACGGCGCTGATCAACAGGGTGTTTGCATCCAGCATAAACTTCATATCCTGGATCTGTTCAAAATGCGGGATCGCCTGCTTCACTGTTTTATATCTTGATACCAGATCATAAACAAACAATCGAACTTCGCCTTTATCCCAGTAAACGCAGGCCAGCCGGCTGCCCTTTCCGTCCCATGCCAGTAAGGGGTAATTCGGGTTTACTTCATTTTCGTTCGTACGAATACCATTCTTCAGCAATACTTTTTTATCAACCAGGTTTTCGTACAAAACCACATTGTATTTTCCTTTGATGTATTCAACAACGGCATAAGTCTGGCTGCGGGGCGCCGGGTTTGGTGTAAAACGGATAAAGTCTTTATCTTTTTTTGTTTCCTCCACAATTGAAATGGTGCCCTTGGGAAAATTGCGGCGGCCCCGGATATCCTTATAATACATCTCTTCATTTTCCGTCATAAAATCCCGCAGCAGTTCCTTAAACTTTTTTTTCGCGATCCGGTTCGAAGCGCTGTTGAGATTTCGGTACACCCTGGCCAGGTATAAAAAATAAGTAACATTTTCCCGTTTATATTTTTGGGCGATATAATACCAGAAAGCATGACCCGCCAGCAAGGGCTTTTCAAAAGCCAACTGATAAAAGTTTTTATAAGTGCCGGAAAGCAGCGCCGACTTTAACTGGTCATCGAGCTGGGTGTTCCATTCTTCGGCAACATAATCTACATAGCCGTCTGTTAACCACTTCGGAAGATCGAGCAGGGCCTGATTGGCAGCAAATTCGCCCAGGTCATCGCCGAACAGAACGTTGTCAACCAAAATCCGGGCAATGCCCTGGCGAACCTGGCGCCGGAGGTTTTCATGATTACCATCAAAGTAGATGATCATCTTGTTGTTGACCAGTTTGGTGATCCCGCCGGTTGTCTGCCAGTCGAGGTTCAGGCCGATATTCGACTGCTCCAGCTCATTAAAATGATTGTAGATAACAATGTTCGCGCGACGCTGTAAGCCATATTCGACAAAACGTTCGATCTGCGGAAGTTCTTCTTCGGCTAATTGCAAAACATAGTTGGCAATGGTTTGGCCGTTTTCGTAGATGTAAGTATTAAAATTGGGCGTTTGATAATATTGCCATTTGAATTTCCGAAACTGCACCCGGTTTTTTCCAAACTCTACAGTATTTACCTGGGCTACGGATTCCTGACTCATCATCACAACGGCAAAAAATAAAAGGAAAAAGCCTTTTGCCTTTGACATAAACGGGTGAAATTGCATATCCTGTCGTTAAGTTTTTAAAGTTATAACAATCCGGATTATTCGGGAAATTTCAATTCACCTCAAGCCTTTGTATGATCACAGTAAAAATGTTTACATTCAGTCCGCTTCAGGAAAATACCTATGTTCTTTACAACGAACATAAAGAATGCTGCATCATCGATCCTGGTTGTTATAATTATAATGAACGTAAGGAGCTTAAAGATTTTATAACCGGGTCGG
Source organism: Bacteroidota bacterium (assembly GCA_023427575.1). Taxonomy (GTDB): domain Bacteria; phylum Bacteroidota; class Bacteroidia; order Chitinophagales; family Chitinophagaceae; genus Flavitalea. The sequence goes on from JAEZAY010000384.1 coordinate 6,788, forward strand.
GTTTGCTGCCTAAATATTTGTTAAATACCCATTGCCATCTGGATCATATTTTCGGTAACCGCTTTGTTGCCGATACTTTCCAACTTGAACTGTATCTGCATCCGCTGGAAGAAAAAGTTCTTTCATTCGGGCCCGCTACCGCCCAGCTCTGGGGCCTTCCCTTTGAACCCTATGAAGGGAAAACCCATTTCCTTTCGGAAAACGATCTCATCCGGCTTGGCGAAGATGAGTTCTCCATTCTGTTTACTCCCGGGCATTCACCTGGAAGTATTTGCTTTTACAATGAAAAACAATCGTTCCTGATGGGCGGCGATGTACTTTTCCAGCGCAGCATTGGCCGTACGGATCTTCCCGGCGGAAGCCACGAAACGCTGCTGAACAGCATCCGAACCAGGCTGTTTACTCTTCCCGATCCGGTAACAGTCTATCCCGGACATGGCCCGGCCACTACAATCGGTGCGGAAAAAAAATCCAATCCTTTTCTGAACGGCGAGATATAACGGTGATAAAAATCCCGGATCACTCTACATTATAGAGGGCCGGCCGAATTCTGAAAATATTTGCCAATTACCGGGAGGCGGCTGAATTCCTTTTTTTCGATGCGGGCAATGAAAATTGCAAACCCACCCAAAAGGATAACCGAAGATCCGAAATAAGCGTAAGGGTAGTAAGCGGAACGCTCATTTAAAATCCAGACAAATCCTTCATGAATGAGGTAAATAAGTACGACGATCACGATATAGGCGATCAGTTTTTTCTTCGCATATGGGATCGGGTAATACTTTTGACCGAGATAATAGCTCGAAATCATCATGAAAGCGTAACATAAAAGTGTTGCCCAGGCAGCTCCCGTATAGCGAAAAGGAGGGATCAAAATAAAATTTAGAGCGATCGTAAGGGCAGCCCCTGCAATTGTGATGTAGGCGCCGGTCATGTTCCGGTTGGTTAGCTTATACCAAACGGAAAGATTGTAATAGATACCCAGGAATACACTTGCCAGTGCCAGAACCGGAACAATATGCAAACCATCGGCATATTCAGGATATTTCGAGGCGATCAGCAATTTCCAGAATTCCAGGAACAGCGCCACAATCAGAAACATAAAACAGCAGGCGATCACAAAAAATTTCATTACCCTGGCGTACATACGCTGCGCGCCTTCCTTTTTCGACTGATTAAAAAAGAATGGTTCTGCCGCCAGCCGGAATACCTGTATGAAAATGGTGATCAGCACCGCCAGTTTGTAATTGGCGCCAAATACGCCAAGTTCATGTTCTTCCACCGCGGGATCATCGTTTAATACTTTGCGGTAGATTACGCGGCTCAGCATTTCATTGATCATCCCGCCAAACCCTACAATAATCAGGGGATAGGAATATAACATCACCTTTTTCCAGAGCTGGCCATCGAAGCGAAACCGGAACTCCAAAAATTCCTTATACAATAAGAGCAGGGTAACCCCGCTGGCGATGGCATTGGAAAGAATAAAATACCCGATGCCGGTGTCGGGATTAAAAAAGCCGCCCAGGAAAGAGTTTGGATCAGATTCATACGCCGGCTTTGCCAAATAGTAAAAAAAGAGCACCAGGGCGATGTTTAGTACTACGGCAAAAAGATTGATAAACGCGTACTTTTTCGGGCGCTCTTCCAGTCGCAGCCTGGCCATCGGAAGGGTATACAGGGTATCAAAGAAAAGGATCCAGATCATCCAGGTGATATATTCCGGATGTTTGTCCATTTCCAGGAAGGATGTAATTCCATCCCGCAGGGAAAATAGTATCAGCGTGAACAGCAGCGTTGTTACAATAATGGAAACATTCAGCGTATTGTACAGTTTTCGCCGGTCATGCTCCTGCGCGAAGCGGAAATAGCTTGTTTCAAGTCCGTAGGTGAACAGGATATTTAAAAAAGGAATAACAGCATAAACCTGGGTATACGCATAAGTGCCGTTTGGATCATACAACTGAAATCCTAACAGGCTTATACCGAAGTACAAAAATCGACTGAAGATTCTGGGAACACCGTACCAAAGGGTTTGACCGGCCAGTTTTTTTATACTCAACTATACATTCTTTTGTACAGCGGCAAATTTAAAGGAATATTCGGGCTGTTCATTACATGATGCGATCTGCAGCCTGAAGGCATTACCTGTCCGGCGCAAACCGTTTGTCTTCCAGAAAGCTGGAATCCGTCAGGGTCCGGAAAAAATCAAGCAGGTAAAATTTTTCATCCGATGAAAGCGGGATCCGGTTCTGCAGCAGTGGATCAAGTGTGGTGCTTGCCACAATACCCTCACTGTAATGATTAAGCACCTGCAAAGGACTTCTGAACCGGCCATCGTGCATATAGGGAAACGTGAGCAGCATGTTACGCAGGGAAGGCACTTTGAAACGCAGTGAGTCTGAAGGATCATTGGTGATTGTCATTCTGCCGTAGTCCCGGATCGTTGTATTCAGCGCAAGCCCATTGTTCCGGTAGCTGAAATCCGTAAACAAAGGTTCCTGATGGCAGGAAGCGCATTTGGCCTGAAAAACTTCATACCCTTTTTGCTCATTATGCGTAAAAACAGCTTCCCCTTTTTTCATCTTATCGTACTTCGCATTAGATGAGATCATGGCGCCCATAAACTGGGCGAGCGCTTTCAGCATCCGCTGACTGCTCACCGTTTCATCACCAAAGGCAGCCTGGAATAAAGGCTTATAGTTATTATCGGCTGCAATTTTTTCCACCACATGATTGATGTCTTCCGCCATTTCATTCGGCGCGGTGATCGGCGCCAGCGGCTGCACTTCAATATGATTGATACCCCCGTCCCAATGAAGTTCCTTATGCCAGATCAGGTTAAAAATACCCGGCGAATTCCGGGTTGTAAACTGGTTGTTAAAACCATGGCTCAGATCATGATCAAACGTAGCGAATGCGGCAAATTGCTGGTGGCAGGAAGCACAGGGAAAATTGCCGTCTTTCGATAAGGCTCCATCATAAAACAGCTTTTTGCCAAGAGCAAAACCTTCCTCCGTTAAGGGATTGTTTTCAAATTTATAATGAGGTTCGGGCCAGCCATCGGGCCAGTTGAGTACAATAGGATTGGTTCGGCCCGCGGCCACATCATTTTTTCGGCAGGCGGAAATACAAAATGCCCCGGCCGTAATAAAAAATAAAACCCATATCGTAAACCGTGAAATCATGGACTGCTTACTATTCCCGTAACGGAAAACATCCGGTAATAATTGCCGGCAATCTGCCGCGCCAGCAATCCCGGCGTCATACAGGTGGGATTTGAGCCGATGCTGATATTGTTATCGCCGCCAAACCATTCATTGATATCGGCATTAAGCTCTATAACCGGATTGGGATACTGATCAAGGCGAATCATTTGGCCCTGAGCCAGAGGCAGGCTAATCTTTTTTACCACATTATCCGGTCCGGCAAATCCGCCAATATGATATTCGAAAGAATGGTTTGGAGTGGAGGCCAGTGCCGAATTTCCCTCCAGCTTTGCCATAATATAGCCCGAGTTCCAGGTCCAGAACATTCCTTTTGCCGGATCAAGATCGCCGGCCTGAGCCCCACTGACATTCAGGGCGCTGTCTACGCCTATAACAAAATTTAACGTATTGTAACTGCCATTCGGAGCGCTGCCGCCGATAAGGGCGGTACCGGGATTAGATAAATCCACCAGCCGGTAATTGTCGAAAATCCGGATCTTTCTGCCCGTGCTGGTATTTTCAAGCTCTACCGCCTGAATGTAGAATTTGA
>JAEZAY010000400.1 GCA_023427575.1 Bacteroidota bacterium
GTGACTTGTTTTTATTTAGCCGGAAGTTTCAATTTTTAGGATTTATTCCGGAGCCCGATTTTTTTGCTCCACTTTTTTTCTAAAAAAAAGTGGAACCGGTCATCTACAATGACTGCTACTATTTTACTATTGATTCGGGCTTCGGGTGAATGAGAAGTTATCACCCGGACACCACTGATTAGCACATTTGCACATAATCACATTATCACATTTGCCCATTGGTACATTAGCACATTAGCATATTTGCACATTATCACTGCCATCCGTTTCAATTTTTGAACGGATTTTTTCCGGTTCTATGAAACTCGGATGGAATGGGAAACCAAAACCAGGAACCTTTTAATAGTATGCTATCATCCTGAATAAAGAAGCCCTTTACTGTAAAAAGAATCTTCTTAAACAGTAAAGGGCTTCATCGACATTTTGTCGGGACGACTGGATTCGAACCAGCGACCCCTTGCACCCCATGCAAGTGCGCTACCGGGCTGCGCTACGTCCCGAATTTCGGAATGCAAATGTAAGCGATAATTTCAATTGATAAAAACTGTTATCTTCGCTCAACTTTTTGTAAATGAAGGTTCTCATTCAGCAAGCATATATCAGCGACCCCGGATCTCCTTATAATAGTACAACTCAGGACATTCTGATCAATTCCGGCATCATCGAAAAAATCGACCAAAAAATTGATGCAGATGCCGACCAGGTAATCAGCGGAGATAAAATCCGGGTTTCACCGGGATGGGTGGATGTATTTTCCAATTTCGCCGATCCGGGCTATGAATATAAAGAAACGATCGAAACCGGAGCAGCAGCAGCGGCCGCCGGTGGCTTTACCGATGTGTTCGTCATCCCGAATACAAAACCGGTAACCGATAATAAATCGCAGGTAGAATACATCCGCACAAAATCTTCGCGCCATACGGCCAATGTTCATCCCATTGGCGCCGTTTCCAAAAATACCGAGGGCAAGGATCTGGCTGAAATGTATGATATGTTCGCCAGCGGGGCCATAGCCTTCAGTGATGGAACCAATCCCATTCAATCAGCTGGAATCTTACTAAAAGCCCTGCAATATGTGAAAGCCATCAATGCCGTTATCATCCAGGTTCCTGACGACAATACGGTGGGAACGCATGGGTTAATAAACGAAGGCATCGTCTCTACCCGGCTGGGCCTGCCCGGCAAACCCATGATGGCGGAAGAATTGCAGGTTGCCAGAGACATCAAACTGGCCCGTTATACAGGATCCAGATTGCATATAACGGGAATCACCTCTCCTAAATCGGTTGAATACGTGCGCAGGGCAAAAGATGGGGGAATTGACGTTACCTGTTCAGTAACTCCCTACCATTTATTGTTCTCCGATGAAGATATGGAAACCTATGATACCAATCTGAAGGTATTCCCTCCCCTCCGGGGCCGAACAGACAGGCAATTGCTGCGTGAAGCCGTGATAGACGGAACCGTAGACTGTATCAGCTCGCATCATATGCCGCATGAAAAAGACAGCAAGATGGTAGAGTTTGAATACGCCAAATATGGAATGACCGGGCTTGAAACCGCTTTTTTAGCCCTGCATTCTGCCATCCCCGAACTATCGGAAAAAAGGCTGGTGGAACTGTTCAGCACCAACGCGCGAAAAATTTTTGGTATGGACCAGGCCTTTGTTGATCAGGGAAAAAAGGCGGCAGTCACCATTTATTCCTATGAAGGCGAAACGCATGTAAATGCTTCCTTTTTCCGTTCAAAAAATATAAATTCTCCGTTTCTGGGCCATACGTTCAAGGGCCGGATTTATGGAATACTTAATGGCAATGCGCTATTTTTAAACAATTAACTACCAATAACTACATTATGGAGACAAAAAAGACAAATACCGGACTTACTTATGGCCTGATTGCAGGTTTGGCATTGGTTGTGTTTACACTGATACTTTATGTGATCGGGGTAGAATCCTTTTTAGGACCACTTGCCTGGCTCAGTTACGTTATAATAATTGTAGTGGCCATTTTAGCCGGCCTCAGACAACGAAAACTAAACGGAGGCTACCTGGAATTTTCGCAGGCGCTGAAGGTGACTTTTACGGTATTTGCGCTTGGCCTTTTAATTCAGACAGTATTTAATTATCTGTTGATGAATTATATCGACACTGCATTCCGCGATGCGCTGACCCAGCAAACCATGGAAAAAATGGAAGAAATGCTGCGCCGGTTTGGTGCATCCGAAGATGATATTGAAAAGGCGATAGCACAGGGATCCAGTTCAGATTCCTATGCACTGAAAAATATTTTTCTGGGCTATGGTGTGATGTGCATTGTTTATTTTATTGTGGCGCTGATTATATCAGCCATCATTAAACGCCGCCCTAATAATTTTGAAAATACATTTAATCAATAATTCTGCCCATGGATATTTCGGTTGTTGTTCCGTTATATAATGAAGAGGAATCGCTTCCGGCACTTTGCAGCTGGATCGAAAGGGTGACCGAAGCAAACGGACTCAGCTATGAAGTGCTGCTGATTGATGATGGCAGTACCGATAATTCATGGAATGTGATTGAATCGCTGTCTGCCAAAAATCCGTTTCTTAAAGGAATCAAATTTCAGCGTAATTACGGCAAGTCGGCAGCCCTGAGCGAAGGATTTAAAGATGCCCGTGGTGAAGTGGTAATTACAATGGATGCGGATCTGCAGGATAGCCCGGATGAAATTCCCGCCTTACGGAAAATGATTCTGGAGCAGGGTTATGACCTGGTAAGCGGCTGGAAAAAAGTGCGTCATGATCCCATCGCCAAAACACTTCCTTCTCGCTTCTTTAACTGGGTTACAGCAAAGGTTTCACGAATCAAACTGCATGATTTCAACTGCGGTTTGAAGGCCTACCGGCTGAAGGTGGTTAAGACCATCGAAGTGTATGGTGAAATGCATCGTTATATTCCACTGCTGGCCAAATGGGCCGGCTTTCGCAATATCGGTGAGAAAGTGGTGGAACACCGGGCGCGGCAGTTTGGAAAATCAAAATTTGGTATTGAACGATTCATAAATGGATTCCTCGACCTGGCATCGATCATGTTTGTAGGAAAATTCGGCAAAAGGCCCATGCATTTTTTTGGGCTCTGGGGAACATTGTCCTTTATATTCGGGATGTCAGTTTTTATCTACCTGACGATTTCGAAATTCTTTTTCGACCGTACCGGATTGACCCAACGACCGCTTTTCTTTTTTGCCATTCTGGCCATGATCATTGGAGCCATGTTATTTACCACCGGGTTTCTGGCAGAATTGATTGCCCGGAATTCACCGCAGCGGAATTTTTATCATATCGATAAAAAGATCGGGATCCAGGAATTACTCTGATCCGCTTCAATGAAAGAAATGGACGCGAATGAAAACAATCGTCATTATCGGACCGGCTTATCCCCTTCGCGGCGGCCTGGCAACTTTTAATCAGCGAATGGCGCTGCAATTCCTGGAATCCGGTTACGATTGCACTATTTATTCCTTTTCCCTGCAATATCCCTCCTTCCTGTTTCCCGGAACCACCCAGTATTCCACCGATCCGGCACCGGAAGGAATCAGGATCGAAACCCGGATCAATTCCGTTTCACCGCTGAATTGGATTTCAGTTGGAAAAGAGTTAAGGAATCTGGAACCCGATATAATTGTGGTGCGATACTGGCTACCTTTTATGGGTCCGGCCTTAGGC
>JAEZAY010000428.1 GCA_023427575.1 Bacteroidota bacterium
TTGATTCGCTGTGACTTGTTTTTATTTAGCCGGGAGTTTCAATTTTTAGGATTTATTCCGGAGCCCGATTTTTTTGCTCCACTTTTTTTCTAAAAAAAAGTGGAAGGCGTCATTTACAATGACTGCACCTAATTCACTATTGATAAATATTTCGCGCGAATGGAAGATTATTACCTGGATAGGAATGATCCGGAAATCATATAAATTAAAATTTTACGGGATTCGGACGATCTCCGGAAACAGATTTGTATTAAATTAAAATTCCCTTGTACATTCATTCCCTGAATTTATAGCATGAAGTATTTGTTCGTATTCCTGATGCTGATAAGCGCCCGGGGGTTTTCTCAGTCCGGCCAGGACTCCTCCGCACTGCTTGAAGAAATGGGAAAAATTTTTGCCCTTCAATTCACTGAATCCGAGCGGGATTCCATGTTGGAAGGAATAAGGGAAAGAACCGGGATTTATCAGGAGCTCCATCTTTTGCCGATGCCTAATCAGCAGCCCTTCCCTTTTGCGTTTAACCCCGCGCCCCCCGGATTTCCGATCCCAGATAAACAGGATAAAATCAACTGGAATATTCCCAATAATATTTCCCTGCCGGCCAATCTCGAAGAACTGGCCTTTTACTCTCTCACAGAGCTTGCTTCGCTTATCAAAAACAAAAAGATCAGTTCGGTTGAGCTTACCAGTTTTTTTCTCACCCGGTTAAAAAAATTTAATGATACTCTTCATTGCGTAATCAGTTTTACCGATTCAATTGCCATGCAACAGGCTGCAATAGCCGATTCGGAAATCCGAAGAGGAAAATACCGGGGACCGCTGCATGGAATTCCCTACGGAATAAAAGATTTGTTTTCGGTGAAAGGAACCACAACGAGCTGGGGTTCGACGCCTTACAAGGATCAGATGCTGGATGAAGACGCATTCGTTTATAAAAAATTGCAGGAAGCAGGCGCGGTTCTATGTGCAAAATTGTCATTGGGAGCCTTGGCTTATAACGATCTGTGGTTTGGCGGCCGAACCAATAATCCATGGAACCTGAACCAGGGTTCCAGTGGTTCCTCGGCAGGTTCTGCTTCGGCGGTGTCGGCCGGGCTTCTTCCATTCGCCATTGGCACCGAAACCTGGGGTTCAATTGTTTCGCCTTCACACCGCTGCGGTGTAACCGGTTTGCGCCCCAGCTTTGGATCGGTGAGCCGATCGGGAGGGATGGTGCTTAGCTGGAGCCTTGATAAGGTTGGACCCATTTGTCGCTCGGCAAAAGATGCTGCCATTGTTTTTTATTATATCAAAGGAACGGATGGAAAAGACCATTCCGCCATCGGACGAAGCTTCAATTACCCGGTGAAAACCGCTCTGGCCGATTTGCGGATTGCCTATGCCGCGAATTATTTCAAAGAGCTTCCATCAGATGCACAGCAATGGTCGGTAATCGAAACCCTGCGGAAGCAGGGTGCAGTAATTAAAGAAATTCAGTTTCCCGATTCGTCTATCTATGGATCAAAACTGATGGACATTGTAATCAGTTCGGAAAGCGCCGCCGCCTTCGATGAGCTAACCCGCAGCAACCGCGATGAACTGATCGAAAGACAGGACAAAAACTTCTGGCCCAATATCTTCAGAACCGCCCGGATGATCCCGGCGGTGGAGTATATCAATGCTAACCGCCACCGGTACACGATAATGGAAAAGATGAATAATCTGATGAAAGATTATGATGTGATCATCGTACCTACATTTTCGGGAAACCAGTCTGCCATCACCAATCTAACCGGCCATCCCGCTATTGTTTTTCCGATAGGCTTTTCACCCTCCGGGAATCCGAACAGTATTACAATGATTGGAAATCTGTACGATGAAGCCTCGATATTGACGGTTGCCGGCTATTTCCAGCAGGCCAGTGACCATCATAAAAAACAGCCCCCATTTTTTTCGGTAAATAAATGATCCGCAACAATGAAAACATTTTCAGTTATCAGTTTATTGTATTGGCTATTCTTCTCAGCGCCCAACCCCGAAAAGGATCTGCTGGTTCATAATGCAACCATTTATACGGTTGATAAAACCTTTTCAAAGCAGGAAGCAATGCTTATCCGAAACGGAAGAATTATTGCCACCGGCAAATTGGCAAAGCTCCGTAAAAATTATCCGGCTGCTATCGGCCTGGATGCTAAGGGGGGCTTTATATATCCGGGTATCATTGATGCACATGCGCATTTTGGCGGATATGGCTTACAGTTGCAGGTGGTGGATTTAAATGGATCGGAGAGTTGGGACGAATGCCTCCAAAGAATAATTGCTTTTAACAAAACCAGGAAGATCGAATCCGGTGAATGGGTTTTGGGCAGAGGCTGGGACCAGAACGACTGGGACAAAAAAGAATTTCCAGGTCTGGAAAAACTGGATGAACTATTTCCCTCCAACCCGGTATTACTGACCCGTGTTGACGGCCATGCGGCTATTGCTAACAGTTATGCCCTGAAGCTGGCAGGCGTAAAACCCGGACAAACCATTACTGGCGGGGATATTATGACTGAAAACGGTAAATTAACCGGAATGCTGATCGATAATGCCATTGAACTTGTTTCCTCGCATATTCCGGCTCCTTCAGCGGCGGAAGTTTCTGAAGCACTGATAAACGCCCAGCAAAACTGTTTCGCCAAAGGAATTACAACAGTGGATGATTGCGGAGTTGGATTTGAAATGGTAGAACTGATGGACAGTCTGCACCGAAGCGGTGAGCTGAAAATGAAATTATATGCGATGCTGAGTGATCATCCCCTCAACTACGATTATATTTTTAAAAAAGGCCGGATTAAAACAGATCGTTTACATGTTCGGGCATTTAAAGTATATGCTGATGGAGCATTGGGTTCCCGGGGCGCCTGTCTGCTGGAACCTTATAGCGATAAACCGGAAACCAGTGGTTTTCTTTTAAGCGAGATCAGTCATTTTGATTCGGTCGCCAATATCCTGTACAAAAAAGGATTGCAGATGTGTACACATGCCATCGGCGATTCGGGAAACCGCGTTATCCTGAATACCTATGCGCGTTATCTGAAAGGCAAAAATGATCTTCGCTGGCGGATTGAACACGCACAGGTAGTGAACGAAAAAGACTTTTCCCTGTTTGGAAAATATAGTATCATTCCCTCTGTTCAACCCACCCAAGCAACATCTGATATGTACTGGGCCGGCGAAAGGCTTGGAAAAGAGAGAGAAAAAGGCGCCTATGCATTCAAAAGACTGATGCAGGAAAATGGCTACCTTCCGCTGGGGACTGATTTTCCCGTAGAAGATATCGATCCTCTGAAAACATTTCTGGCTGCTGTGGTTCGTAAAGACAATAAAGGCTGGCCGGAAGGGGGCTATCAAATGGAAAATGCGCTTTCGAGGGAAGAAGCGATCCGTGGAATGACGATCTGGGCCGCAAAGAGCAATTTTGAAGAAAGCGAAAAAGGGAGCCTGGAAAAAGGAAAGTTCGCAGACTTTATCATCCTGAACCGCGACCTGATGACCGTTCCGCCATCCGAAATTTTAAATACGAAAGTGATGATGACTTTTGTTAATGGCGAAAAAGTTTACGAGAACAAATAATAACCGAAAACAAACAATCAACATGAAGAAAATTGCTGCAGTCATTTTAATGTTCATTTGTATGGGATTTGGAGTTCACCAGAAAAAACAGCGGATCGTATTCTTCGGCGATAGCATTACCCAGGCAGGCGTTAAT
>JAEZAY010000466.1 GCA_023427575.1 Bacteroidota bacterium
GTTCAGATCCTGTTACGTACCAACTCGCCGTTTCCATAAACGGACCACTCGCCGAATTTTGCCATCTTATAATCTTTAATGGTTTTGATGAGATTGTTTACCGACAATACGGGAATGGGCTAATCGCCCTCGAAAAGGGCCTGTACCGGGTTCGCATCGAATTGAATGAAGAAAGTAAAGAGGAAATGGTACGACTGGATAAGAATACCGATCTCCTGATCGATCCCCCACCGGTTTATTCTTCCATCGTTGCCGGTCAGTACAATTCCTCGCACGAATATTATAGTCATGAAGCCAGTCATTGGAGCATGCATCCCACTACTTCCGTTCAAAGTGGCGGCAATCAGGGTTCCATTTTTATTTTCTTCCGCTATCCAAGCCGTGAAGTGCGCGCGGAAATAAAAACGGATAGCTCCAGCCTTGGAAAAGATTTCTATCTGCTGAACGAAGAAAGGATCCCCATCTTTTCATTATCGGGCGAACATATTAAGGAAAACCAGGAAACGGGCTGGATGGCTTTTCAGGCTCCCCTGAAAAACGGGCAGTATTACCTGCATTATGCGGGCAAACAAAAAAGAGAAATTCCCCTTTACGTTTTTAAAGGCTGGCAGCTCCAGCTTTTTATGACCTTTCGCGGCGAACCCTTGTTTGGCTCACTTCGTATCACTACGGAAAGGGTTCAGACCGGATTCACTAATACCAACCCGGTTAATTATATAATGGACGCCAGCCTGCAGAAGCTACACAACGGGATTTATTTTATTCCCGAAAAAGTACTTCGCAATATGGCTGAAGGGCAATGGGAGAACCCATTGATCGGATTACTGGCTGCCTATATTTATTTCAAAAGCGGTAATAAAGACAAAGACCAATTGTTCATTCAGCTTCTCGACAATTTTGATAAGATCATCACGGAGGACCAGAATGCGCCCGATCTGATCGCTTTGAAGATCCTCGCTTCCAAATACTTTAACCGGCCGATCGGCTCGCTGCAACTGAGTGCTCCATCGATGTTTATGACCGGCATGCATGTAGCTACTGAACTATCCATCCAAAACATTGATGTGGTTGAAGACAACAGCATGGCTGAAACGGCCATCCAGGCATTGTATAATGATATGATCTGGACCTCCTACAATCCGCCGCCTCCCGTGAAAAAAGCGGAACCGGTGTATCGGAGCCGCGGACTGCCTGCAGATTCCGATGCAGGTGGCGTTTACCGCACGGCAGGATCAAGGTCAGCTCCTGGTTTTGCCGGCGCAGAACCCCCCGGAGCGGAGTCCCAAATTGAAAATTCCTGGATTGCCAATTCCATACTGGCAGAGCTCGACCAATCCGCCCCGGCTAAAACCCTTTCAATAAACGAGCTGGCAGGAAGACTCCAGGTAACACCGAATATCATTACCAAAACGATTCAGAATATTCTTCAATACAAACCCCTTCAAACAAGAAGCGCAAAACCGCAGCCATCTTCCATGAAGGAGCTCCTAAATCAAAACAATATGGAAAAGCTAAAAGATATTATCAATCCGCAGGCATCGAATGGAAACCGGCAAAATAATCCGGCCAATGCCAATGCCGTTTCTACCCCGCTCGATAAGTTATATTACGTAAATGTAGGCCCGGGCGGAACATTCAAACTATCCGGCGATCCGGTCTATGATTCCACACCGGCTGATGTGGACCGGATTTTTGATTACCTCCGGCAAAATAAAATAAACAATCTCGCTCTTTATTTCCATGGTGGCCTAACCAGTTTGAAAAATGGAATTCAAACGGCCGAACATTTCACTGAACTAAACCTGGGAAAAACCGCTGTTCATCCGGTTTCTTTTGTCTGGGAAACCGGGATGTTGGAAACGCTGAAGGAAAACCTGTTAGCGGTGCACTCGAATAAATTGTTTAAGAAGCTGCTGGAAAAAGTGATAAAGGTGGCGGGTGAAAAACTGGGCATAGATGTGGAAGGTGCCGGCGGAAAAAGAGGCGTCGGTTCTTTATCTAATCCTGAAATACAGTCTGAATTAGCGACGGAGACTCCTTTCGAAGAATATTCCGTAAACCTGGCCTCGAGGTCGGCTGCCGTTCAGAACTTTAATGAAGATTTTCTGAAAGCCGAAATTGAACTGGATCTAGAAACTGAAGTTGAACTTGACAGCGAGCTGCAGCAGGAATTAAAAAAAGAAAAAACGAATGAGGAAATAAAATTTTTAAATACAAGCCAGTTGAATGAACAGCAGTCGGAAGGTGCAAGAGGAATTTTCCAGACGGCGAAGCTGATAAAATCACTGGCAACCGTGGTGATAAATGTGATTAAGAGACATATCAGTAAAAGAGATCATGGATTTTATCCAACGGTTGTTGAGGAAATTATGCGCGAGATGTACGTAGCGGGTCTGGGCGCCTGGATCTGGTCTTCAATGAAAAAGAAAGCAGCCGCCATGTGGCTCGACGATGCACCCGGAACAAGTGGCAATGAGCAGCATGCGGGATCCTATTTCATGGAAAAACTGCACCAGTATGCTACTGAAAACAAAAGTCTTTCCATCGACTTAATCGGTCATTCGGCAGGATCGATTGTCATCTGCCATTTTATGCAGCGTACCGCCCGATTATCGTATAATTTACCGATCCGGAATATCCTTTTTATGGCCCCTGCATGTACCATCGAACTGTTCAAAACATCGATTGTAGCAAATGAAAGTCTGTTCAGGCATTTCCGGATGTTTACAATGGACGACAAATACGAAAAAACCGACCGGCTTGTTCCCTATGTATATACCAGATCGCTGCTGTACCTGGTTTCAGGAGCACTGGAAGATGAAGGAAAAAGTTTTGATTCATATATTTTAGGTATGCACCGCTATTTAAATGAATCAGCACCCTACGAAAAAGAGGAAATCCTCAACGAGATCCGTCAGTTTTTAAAGGCGGCTGAAAACCGCGTAGTGTATTCTGTTACCGCCGATGGGGCCTTACCGGGTCTAATCAGCACATCTTTAAAACACGGCGATTTTGATAACCGTGGCGAAAAAACGATGGCCAGCATCATTCATATGATAAATCAATAATGAGATGTTGAACACAAAAGATTATGCGCTTGTAATTGGCAT
>JAEZAY010000492.1 GCA_023427575.1 Bacteroidota bacterium
CTAAATGGCAGCGGAACAGTGGGCAATGAACAGTGTTTTGATGCCCTGGTAAAAGATCAGTCGAATAACCCGCTGGAGGGAATCCGGGTCGACTTTACAATCACCGGGCCGCATGCAGCGAAAAGCGGTTTTGCGTTTACCGGAGCGAATGGCATAGCGCGGTTCTGTTATACCGGTACCGATGCCGGAACGGATAATATCAAGGCATCTACCGGAACCACCACGGCTTCAACAACCTTTAAATGGAATCAGGCTCAGCAATCCAATGTATATTACTCAAAGCCGGCAGGTGATCTGCACAATGTTTTAAGCTGGGGTGTTAACCCGGATGGATCCGGTGCCAACCCTTCCGATTTCGGAACCGGCAAAACATTTAACCTGGCAAACAGAGGCGCTACCTATAATATGAGCGGCAACTGGACTGTAGGAGGAACACTAAACAATCCTTCCGGCGCCCAATTGTTTATCAATGGTCATACACTTTCAATTACTACAATAACAGGTAACGGAAAACTTGCGGGATCTGCCAGCTCCAATCTGGTAATTGCAGGCAATACCGGCGGAATGCCCGGAACGCTGATGTTTGGAACCGGGAATGCTGCTTCTCTAAAATCGTTTACGCTTAACCGTACGGGAGCAGGAGCAGGTGCAACCATTGGCTCCGCATTAAATATTCACGATGTGCTGACCATCGCCAGTGGGGCATTGAACACGGGTAACTTAATTACCTTAAAAAGCAATGCAAGCAGTACCGCAAGAGTGGCTCCGGTAACCGGTTCAATTAATGGTAATGTAACTGTTGAAAGATATATTCCGGCCCGGCGGGCATGGCGGATCCTTAGTGCTCCGGTGAGCGGATCACAAACCATTAATCAGGCATGGCAGGAAGGTGTTACCACCGCATCGCCCAACCCGAATCCGAATCCGGGTTATGGTACTCATATCACCGTGGGCTCTGTCGCCAATGGCTTCGATCAGAATCCGGGCAGTATTTCATCTATTAAACGTTACGATGTTGGCGTGAATGGATGGGTGAACCTTACCAACACGAATGCAACAACAGTGGGTACCAAACCTTTAATGACCTTTATTCGTGGCGATCGGGGCATTAAAATGGCCGGTACAAATGTAACTCCAACCAATACCGTGTTGCGGGCTACAGGCGCATTAAACACCGGCAATCAAACTTTCAGTGTTGCGGCCACCGGATTCACCGCTATTCCAAATCCGTTCGCATCACCCATCAATTTTGCCACAATTACAAAAAATAATGTGCAGAATAATTTCTATGTATGGGATCCAAAAATGGGCGGCGCAAATGGAGTAGGGGCCTATGTGAATGTAAGCTTCAATGGCAGCGGCTACGATGTTACACCGGGAGCAGTTAGTCCGAACAGCCAGTATATTCAGTCCGGACAGGGTTTCCTTGTTAAGTCTACCGGCTCCGCTGGCTCTATAGTAATTAAAGAATCAGATAAAGCAAACACGCCGGCAGCCAATGTATTTGAAGCCAATCCTGGCTCCAAACCAGTAACGCAGTCGGTGATCAGCGGCTTAAAGATCAACCTGAAAATAAACGAAGATCTGCTTGATGGCGTTTACACATCTTTCAGTCATTCTTTCTCCAATGCCATCGATGATATGGATGCCGCCAAGATTGATAATATCAGGGAAAATCTGGCGCTTGTCCGCGGCGGGCAAAATCTCATCGTTGAACGCAGAGCGCCGGTTGCAACAAGAGATACAATGTTCCTGTCGATGACCAACACTGCAGCCGGAACATATATTCTGGAATTCGATCCGGTGAACCTGGGAACTTCTGATCTTACTGCAACCCTGGTAGATAACTACCTGCAAACAACAACCGAAATTCCAATGCATGATCTGAGTGCGGTCAGCTTCACAGTTAATGCAGATGCTGCTTCTGCCTCCGCATCCCGTTTCACAGTGTTGATGGCAAGGAAAATAGATCAGGTTCCAGGATTCGGAAAAGCATCCGTTTCAACTTACCCCAATCCGGTGGTTGGAAACAGCCTGAATCTGAAACTGGAAAATATAGAGAAGGGAGCTTACCAGGTGGAAATGTATAACAGCATCGGCCAGGTAATTTACCGCAAAACCATTCAGCACCCGGGTGGAACAATTAATCATACGCTTAACCTGAACAGCCGGTTTGCCAAAGGCATTTATCAGTTGCAGGTGAAAGGAAACAGCGTACGGACTACAATAAAAGTGGTCAGTAAAAACTAAACCGTCTTTATTCATTCTAAAATATGTAACATGAAAATTAAATCCTTGTTGACAGCCTGCGTAATGGCTGGTGCCCTAATCTATCTTCCGGCTACTCTTATCGCACAGGATATGCCCGATGATCCGGGTATTGATCCCGATACCGAAGTTCCTTTTGATGGTGGTTTAAGTTTGTTGGTGGCAGCGGGCGTGGCATATGGTGCTAAGAAGGCCTACGATAAAAATAAAAAGGACAAAAACCAGGAAGGTAAAACGATAGAATAAGGATCAGGGGTTTTCTATATCACAAGGGTTCCGGCGGAAATTTTTCTGCCGGAACCTTGTATTTCGTGCTTATGAAACAAAACTAATTTTCTGAAGATGATACTTGTACTCAAGTCTGTAGCCAGAGATGTATTTAAATATTTTGACTTCCGGTATTTTTCCCGGTTTCTATTAACTCTGCTGGCTCTTTACGGAACAAACCTTTTCTTTATCGGGCTGATGATACCGGGTGGTTTGTACAGCGAATTTTTTGTAGCTCATACGAATTATATCGGCTGGATCACCACCGGTCTGCTTCAGGTTTCCAATGGAATGCTGCATTTAATCGGCTACGATTCATATGTAAGCGAGATAAAGATTCTGGGAATCGAAAATGGCCATCGGGTAATAATGCAGTACCAATGCGTAGGGCTGGGTTTAATGAGTTTCTGGACGGCATTTGTGATCGCTCATAAAGCGGGTTGGAAGACAAAAGCCGCCTGGGTTGCAGGTGGACTGGGCGCAATCTGCCTTATTAACAGTTTTCGCGTTGCCATTCTTCTGGTCGCGCTGAATGATCGCTGGCCCGGAGTTAAAACAGTGGACCACCACGAACTTTTTAATTATATCGCTTACGCGTTGATAGCTACAATGATGTATTTATATTATAGGCGATCCGAGTCTTAAAGTCAGGCCGAAGCCGGGCAGGTAGGGATTTACGTTTGGCAGAGCTGATGATTATTTTTCCTTTAAAGTCCCGGATCTTTTCCGTGAGATAAGCTAATTCCTGATTGGCATAACGGTCATGGGCATCCTTAATGTCGGTTCTTTTCCCAAACAGAAGTTCCGATTCATCAAATAAAAGGATCCAGCCTTTCTCTTCCGCTTTTTGGAAAAGAAGATCCAGATTTTTTTCAGTTTCGCCAATGTATTTCGACATTATCTGGTCAAGGTCTATCCGGTACAATTCATTATTGTTTTTAGCTCCAAGGGAATAGGCGGCAGCCAGTTTTCCGTCTTCGTCTTCACCATAAAAGTATAGCCGCTCGTAAACCGCATTTGCCAGCGCATTGTTGTCGGTTTTTAATTTGCCGGTTAGCCTTTTATTTCTCAACAATCGGTCCGGATCTGTTTTAATTGATTCCGGTTTCCATGGCTTTAGAACAGCGATGCTAAAATTTAAGACAGTAAATTCTGCAGGTTTGAGAGGTGCATATCCAACCAGTAAATGAATGCGGCCGGCTTCTAGATCCGCCGAACTCATGGTTTCTCCCAGGCCCAGCCGGACGAAAAAAGCATGCTCCGGCTTTTGCCCTAAAAATGCCCCCTGGCGCCAGAGATCGTATAAAAAGTTTTGAGCGGCGGTCCGAATGGCGCGGAAACTATCTTCATTCATAGGTTCATAACGGTAATAGTTCAGCGCATTTTGAAGCGAAACCCGGATCATATCGGAAAGTCGCACAATGTTTATATACTTCCATTCCGGATCATTGCCTGCCAGGGTTCTTCCGCCCCAGATTACAGCATTTCCTTTCCCGGCGAACGATCGGATCGCGTTTACTGATTTTCCCTCGTTGGGGTCAATGGTTAAAAGCTCCGATTCAGAACTGCCGACC
>JAEZAY010000019.1 GCA_023427575.1 Bacteroidota bacterium
ATACCCGCTGTGAAGACTGGGCTTTACAGGCAGTGAACAATGGCGCAGGCGAAATTCTTCTTACATCCATGAATCATGATGGAACCAAAAAGGGTTTCGCGCTGGATATCACGGCCCGGCTTTCCAAGCGTTTATCCGTTCCCGTTATAGCTTCCGGAGGCGGCGGAACTGTGGAGCATTTCAAGGAAGTATTTGAAAGCGGTTACGCCGATGCCGCCCTGGCTGCCAGTATTTTTCATTTCAAAGAGATTCGCATTCCAGATCTGAAGCAATACCTGCAAAGCCAAAATATCCCTGTCAGGATTTAGAACCAGAGCCAGATATAGTGAAGGAAAGTTCAGGAACTAAAAAGATGTTTTCTTAACCTGCTATAAAATTGAAATCTATGAAGGTTGATTTTCAAAAATACAAAGATGGGCTGGTCCCCGCCATAGTGCAGGACTTCAACACGCATAAAGTGCTGATGCTTGGATTTATGAACAGTGAATCACTGGATAGAACCATTCGGGAAGGAAAGCTGGTATTTTTCAGCCGCTCGAAAAACAGGTTGTGGATGAAAGGCGAGGAAAGCGGAAATTTTTTAATGCTGAAGGAAATTTCGGTGGATTGTGATCAGGATACGCTTCTGGTAAAAGCGATTCCGGCAGGGCCGGTTTGCCATACCGGCGCGGATACCTGCTGGGGCGAAAAAAACCACGCTGAAAACTTTTTATTTTATCTGGAAGATATTATAGATCTGCGCAAGCAGACAACGGAAGGCAAATCGTATGTGCGGGATCTTTTTGCCAAAGGGATAAATAAGATTGCGCAAAAGGTTGGGGAAGAGGCGGTTGAATTAGTTATTGAAGCCAAGGACGATAATCCGGAACTATTTTTGAATGAATCTGCCGATCTCTTGTTTCATTATTTGCTTTTGCTTAACGCAAAAGGGTATAATTTACACGACGTCATAAACATTTTGCAAAAGCGACATTCCAAATAGTATGGTCCGAAACCTGGTGATTGCTATCTTATTCATACCCTTTGTTGGTTTTAGTCAGGAGCCGACATCCAAACAATTTACCATTACCGCCTCAATCAAAGGCCTGCCCGAAAATTCGGAGATCACTATTTCCGATGTGAATGTTCCTACTGATACCATCGCGAAAGCGCGGGTGAAAAACGGAGCCGTACAATTGAAGGGCAGTATCCAGGAGCCAAATCTCTATAGCCTGAACCTGAACGCGGCCAGAAAAAAGGTAATTTTATTTCTGGGTTATGATAATATGAAGATCAGTGGGGATGTAAACAATCTGCAATCACTTAATGTGGAAGGATCTTCAACACATACCGATTTCCTTGCTTTCCAGGCCAGGTATAATCCCATATTTCAGGAAATCTCTAAAATGGCACAGCAGCTAAACGCAAGACCTCCCGCTGAAGTGCATCCCGAAGATTCAATGCTGGTTGAATACAAAGCATTGGTAGAAGATACAAAACAGGATATTGGGGATTTTGTGGCCGCGAAAAAAGCTTCGCCGGTCAGCTCTTTTGTATTGCTGGTTACCAGTGAACTTTCGCCCGATCTTGAGCTGCTTGAAAAAAGATACAATGGTCTTGATGAACAAGTGAGGTCGAACTTTTATGGCAAAATTATCCGCGACCAGATCGCTGATGCGAAAGTAGGAAGCATTGGATCGGAGGCGCTCGACTTTGTTCAGAACGATACTACAGGGAACCCTGTTTCACTGGCTTCATTCCGGGGTCAGTATGTGCTGATCGATTTCTGGGCAAGCTGGTGTAAGCCATGCCGGATGGAAAATCCAAACCTGGTGCGGGCATTTGAAAAATTCAATAAAAAGAACTTTACGGTTTTGGGAGTTTCACTTGACCGTGACCGTGATGCATGGTTGCAGGCGATCGAGGATGATAATCTTAACTGGACGCAACTCAGCGACCTCAAATTCTGGGGCAATGAAGTGGCACTCATGTACCGGGTTCAATCCATTCCGCAAAATTTTCTGGTCGATCCCAATGGGAAAATCATTGCAAAAAATCTTCGCGGCCCGGCGCTTGAAAAACGTCTTTGCGAATTATTAGGCTGCAACTGACCTGGTTCCGGCTTTTATTGATCCTAATTAGCATCCTTTCCTTCCTGCAGCAAAACAATCATTTTTTCAAGATTTGATTTGTTCAGCTTATCCGGAGCCTGCATTACGGCCTTACGTGCATACTCGATTGCTTTTTTATAGTTGCCTATTGCGGAATGGCCCCGCATCATTCCGGCATTGGTTGTAAACTGATCGGGATGTTTTTTATAGTTCAGCGAAAAGGCTTCCAGCGCCTCATTGGACCGCTTTTGGGCAATCAACTGGCGCCCGTAATTATGAAGTTGAAGCATACCGGCCATAGGCAATGCTTCCTTCATCACGGCATCTGCTTCCGGTTTCCGGTTCAATTTTTCCAGAATCTGCGCTTTTGTAGACAGGCTGACGAAGTTTTTTTCGCTCACAAAAGGCTCGTTAATAGACTTTTCCGCCCAAACCAATCCTTCCTCCAGGTTGATATTATGATCAACCGTAAACTGGGCGGCCTGGTTCCAGGCGGTCCAGTTGAAACCTTTGCTGTTTCGCAGTTCACGGCGGAATGATTCAAGCTGCTGATTTATATAGTCCGTTTTAACAGTAAAAAAAATCCGCCTGTTTTCCCATTCCAAAACAATTGTGGCGGCATCGGGTTCCTGATCTGTAAATTCAAATTTTAGCCATTCGGTGTATTGTCCCGTAGTTTCGATCCGAACCGGAACGCGCAGCAGATCTTCACTTTCATTGTAAAAAAAACTGCCCCAGGAACTGTTGTTGGACGAAAGTATCAGCAAGGGCTTTATGGAATCGTAAGCTATAAAAAGACCATAATTGCCGGCCGGCAATCTTTGTCCTTCGATGGAAACGGAATCGGAAAATTCAATCGTGGTATTCTCGTTGGCGCCCGCACGCCATGGCGCCGATTTGCTGGTTCCAAAACCCTGGTCAGTAAAGCCTGTATGGACAAGCTGGCCCCAGATCTTACCCTGTCTTCCTTTTACCGCCGGGCGATGATAGCGGATAGTAACATCGGTGATGCCAATCGTTTCGCCAACCATCGCTTTTTTATTGCCGCCATTTGGCATGGTATAAAGCTGCGACAAAGAGGGTAGGCTTCCCGTTAAGATCAGTATAAAAAAACCAAACGATTTCATGGTATTTCTGTTTCCAGAAATCTATAAAAATATTAACCGTTTTAAAAGCAGATTTATTTGAAAGGCAGATTCTGCTTGTTAACGTTTAGTAGAAAGTTTACCGGATTATTTATTTAGGTTTAGCCTGAACTACAAGTATCCAATAGAAAAAGTAAAATAAAATCCGTTCCGGCTTTAACTGATCATTCAAACTGCAACTGGCGCCTGTATAATTGGATTGCATTTTCAAAGCCCAGATACAATGCATCACAGATCAGGGCATGACCAATCGATACTTCCAGCAGGCCAGGAATGTTCTGAGCAAAATAGCGCAGATTGTCCAGATCCAGATCATGGCCGGCATTGATTCCGAGATTCAGTTCCGATGCGCGTTTGGCGGCGGTAATATAATCGGCGATGGCCGATTCCTTATCAATCAAAAACCGGCTGGCATAGGATTCTGTATATAATTCAATCCGGTCGGTGCCGGTTTCTGCCGCGCCTTCCACCATTTCAATGACGGGGTCAACAAAAATGGAGGTTCGGATTCCGGCTTCTTTAAACACGCGGATCATCGAAATCAGGTATTCTTTATGTTGAATGGTATCCCATCCATGATTGGAAGTAATCTGACCCAATGCATCCGGAACCAATGTTACCTGATCTGGTTTTGTTTCCAATACCAGATCGATGAATTTCTGTTCCTGGCAATTGCCTTC
Organism: Bacteroidota bacterium; assembly: GCA_023427575.1. Classification (GTDB taxonomy): domain Bacteria; phylum Bacteroidota; class Bacteroidia; order Chitinophagales; family Chitinophagaceae; genus Flavitalea. The sequence continues at coordinate 3,916 of JAEZAY010000019.1, forward strand.
AATATTAAACTCCGTATGGATGATCTTTTTTATTTCACGTACATCATTATACCGGATATGTCTTTCATCCGGGCGCGGATGGACCGTGATTCCATCGGCGCCGAAACGTTGCGCATCGATGGCTGCCTTTACCAGGTCGGGATTGTTGCCGCCTCTGCTGTTGCGTAGTGTAGCAAATTTGTTGATATTGACTGATAACTTAATCATGGTTCAAATGTAAGAAGATACCACTTTTTTATATCAAATCCGGTTCTTTGATCTTAGATCCAAACAATCGTCTTGACGAATCTCTTCCAGGGCCCAGTGAAAATATTTTCCGCTGTATTTCAATTTTCACATTTGCGCATCATTGCTGTCGGGGTAATAACTTGCTATTTACCTGAAACCATCATCAATAGTAAATTACCTCTTCCACTTTTTTTTAGAAAAAAAGTGGAGCAAAAAAATCGGGCTCCGGAATAAATCCTAAAAATTGAAACTTCCGGCTAAATAAAAATAAGTCACAGCGAAAGAATATAACCCAGCAGTAGTAGGACTTACGAGCCTAAGGACATTTCCCAGCTTTGGTAACAACTATTTTTATTTTACGCCGTCTGTTTCAATTTTCTTAACGGATTTTTTCCGAGGCCCAGTGAATATCTTTAACCGGACACCGATTACTCCGACCCCCGAACTTGAAAACCGTTTTCCCCATGAAAATTCTTGTTACCGGCGCTGCCGGATTTATAGGCTTCCATTTGTCAAAAAAGCTGATTGGACGCGGTGAAGAAGTGATAGGACTTGACAATATCAACGATTATTACGATCCCTTATTAAAACTGGCGCGGCTCAGGCAACTGGGCATAGATGGAGAAATTGCGGAAGGGAAGCGGATGAATTCTACTTTTTCAAACGGATTTTCCTTCATCAAATTAAACCTGGAGGATAAGGATGGTTTGGATAAGCTGATGAAGGAAGAAAAATTTGATGTGGTGGTGAATCTGGCTGCACAGCCCGGAGTGCGGTATTCGCTGGTAAACCCCGGTGCCTATGTCAGCTCAAATGTTACCGGCTTTATGAATGTTCTGGAGGGCTGCCGTCATCATTCGGTTAAGCACCTGGTTTATGCTTCCACCAGTTCGGTGTATGGCGCCAATACGGCCATGCCTTTTTCTGAACACCATCCGGTAAATCATCCCGTTTCGCTGTATGCCGCAACAAAAAAGGCCAATGAACTGATGGCCCATACCTACAGCCATCTTTTTAATCTGCCCAGTACAGGGCTCCGGTTCTTTACGGTTTATGGTCCCTGGGGAAGGCCCGATATGGCCCTGTTCCTGTTCACAAAAGCGATTTTAAACAAAGAACCGATCAAAGTTTTTAACTTCGGTAAAATGAAGCGCGATTTCACCTATGTGGAAGACATCGTGCAGGGAATTTGCGGAGTGATTGATAATCCCGCAAAACCAAATGAAAACTGGAACAGCGATGCGCCGGATCCCGCCTCTTCTTACGCTCCGTACCGGATCTATAATATCGGAAACAATAAGCCCGCTTCGCTGATGGAATTCATCAATGCGATCGAAAAAGAACTTGGTATGGAAGCCATCAAAGAAATGTTGCCGCTTCAACCGGGTGATGTGGAATCAACCAATGCCGATATCAACGATCTTATGAACGATACCGGCTATCTGCCTGCAGTTTCTGTGGAAGAAGGTGTTTCGGGATTTGTAAAGTGGTTTCGGGAATACTATACACTATAAGAGTAGAATAAAACTGTTGGAATTAAATGAACACTGCAGGCATGCCCCTGGTGTCGGTTATACTGCCCACTTATAACCGTCGAAAATACCTGGCAACAACCATTGATAGCATACTAAAACAAACATATTCGAATTGGGAATTGTTGGTGATCGATGATGGATCGAAGGACCAGACCAATGAAATGATAGCCCCTTATCTTGAAAAGGATTCAAGAATAAAATATACGCTGTTGCCTCAGAACCGGGGCGCCAGCTATGCCCGGAACACGGGAATTGAACAGGCTGCCGGTGAGTACCTGACCTTTATTGATTCCGATGATCTGTATCATCCTGAAAAAATAGAAAGGCAGGTCAAACAATTTTTAAATACCGACTTGTCGAATGTAGGCGTGGTTACCTGCGGAAGAAATGATTACCGGGGCGGCAGGCTCTACAATAAATGGAAGCCCCGGTACCGGGGTTTTATTCAGAAAGAATTGTTTCAGGGATTACGGATTGGGGCGCAAACCTCTTTCCTGATGATCTCAAGGGCGGCGGTGCAAACCGGAGTAAGATTTGATTTAACCATTAACGTAGTAGAAGATTTTGACCTGGTGGCACAAACGCTGAATAACGGGTTTGCACTTGATTTTGTTGACGATTACCTGGTTGATATTTATCACCATGAAATCCAGCGTAACTTCGATTACCCCCGCGCCATCCGGGCCCGCGATTATCTCTTTACCAAGTATGCATCTTTTTTTGAAAAAAATCCCGGTATACAGGGGCCCTTTATCTCAAAGAGCATCGTTTTTTACTCCATGATCAAAACCAGGGCCTCCGATTCAACCACCCTGAATTTGTACAGGAAAGACCATCCGCTCAGCTATCAGTTATTTTCCCTGATAAAATCGGTTCCACCCAGCCGGTTTAAAAATGCATTGATCAAAAGTTTCAAACTATTTAATAAAAAAACCGGAAAGTAATGGTTCGGCCGGCCTGCTTTCCCTTTTTAAAAGATTTCTGAACAATAGCAGCCTTCGGCACCGCACCCTACCACCATGCTAAAAGTTATATTTACCCTCGACAGCCTTCAAACCGGCGGCGCTGAAAACAGCATTCTGGAGATCAGTTCCAAATTTTCACCCGATACCATTCCGGTCATTGTATTTTTTTATAAGAACGATTTTCTTCGCGGCGAATTCGAAAAGCGCGGCCTGAAAGTGATATCCGTAGGCCTTACCGGTAAATACCAGTTTCGGGAAGGAATCAGGCGGTTTACGGAAATTTGCCAGAAAGAAAAGCCCGATGTTGTGGTGGGAACCCTTTTCCGGGCGGAAATCATTTCGCGGATCACCTGCAAAAAACTGGGAATCCCGATTGTGGGAACATTTGTGAATGATACTTACAGCAAAATGGAAACGGCAGGTTATTCAGCCGGCCGCAAACTAAAAGTGGGCTTATTCTGGTTATTAAACACCTGGACCGCCCGCTATTGCCAGGCATTTTTGTCAAATGCCGAATCGATCCGGGTCAGCAATGCCCGCTCGATGATGATCCCCCTGGAAAAAATAAAAGTGATCTACCGCGGCCGCGAGCTGAGCAAATATTCCTATCATATTGAAGGCAGGCTGGAATCCCAAAAACTCCGTTTCCTAAATGTGGGTCGCCTGATTGAGAGGAAGGGCCAACTGGAAATGATTAAAGGATTTGCGCTTTTTACAAAAACTTATCCCGAGGCCGAACTTACCATTGCCGGGGAGGGCCCCTTCCGGCCGGTACTGGAACAAACGATCCGCGAGCTTGGTCTGGACGGAAAAGTGTTTTTGCTGGGCAATGTGAAGAACGTTCCCGAGCTTTTGCATACCCATGATCTTTTTGTTTTTCCATCCCATTCCGAAGGATTCAGCGGAGCCCTGGTGGAAGCCATGCTGACCGGCATTCCGATTCTGGCTTCCGACATCCTGATGAACAAGGAAGCGGTTACCCACCTGGAAACCGGCTATCTTTTTCCGGTAACAAAAGAAAAAGAAATAGCTTCGGGGATGGCATGGGTAAACGCGAACCGGCCCGAAGCCATCCGAATGGCAAAAGAAGCCCGGATCCGCGCCGAAAAAGAGTTTGATATTTATAATATCGCCGCCCAGCACGAGCAGTTTTACCGCGAGCTGGCCGGAAAACAAAAATCCGTACCGGTTGCTGAAATCGGGGAAGCATAATTAATTTTCAATAAAGCCGTTCAATTACGGGTTTACATAACTGAAGAAAAGAGCCAGGCTAATACTTGCAAGATGAATTTGAATTTTAAAAATAATTTCTGGGGATACTTTAAGTTCTACTATAATATAGTTGGCAATAAACTGTTCATCTACCTCTTTCTGAGCATTGCCATCAGCTTTCTCGATGGTTTGGGACTGGCAATGTTCATGCCCCTGTTGCAATCGGTTGGTGGGGATGAAAACGCAGGGGCCGAGTCATTGGGCGCATTGCAGTATGTAGTCGGACTGATAGAAGCGATGGGTTTCAGTATGACCATCAGCACGGTTCTGGTGATACTGGTAGCCCTGTTTATCTTAAAAGGCGCTGTGAAATTTGTCCAGATGAACTACCAGGCCATGTTGCGCCATCTGTTTATCAAAAAGGTGCGGTTTTCACTGGTGAATGAATTGAAAGATCTCTCTTTCCGCGGCTTTCTCAAACTGGATGCCGGCCGGATTCAAAATACGCTTACCGATGAAGTGCAACGGGTGTTTCAAACCATGACTTTCTACTTTCAGGCAGCCCAGCATTCAGCCATGCTGATCACCTATATTTTCCTTGCATTTCTTGCCAACTACCAGTTCGCTGTATTGGTAGCCGTTGGATCTGCTATCTCTAATTTCCTGTACCGGCGCATTTATATCGCTTCCAAAAAAGCTTCGCTACAGGTTTCAAGCAAAGGGCATACATATAACAGCCTGATGATCCAGGCAATTCAGCATTTCAAATACCTGAAATCAACCAGCTATTTTGAAAGATACAGCAACAAGCTAAAACAGGTTATCACCGATATTGAAGGCCAGAACCGGAAACTCGGCTATTTTGCGGCCATCACCACCAGTTTAAAGGAGCCCATCAT
>JAEZAY010000062.1 GCA_023427575.1 Bacteroidota bacterium
GTCCCACGCTTCCGCCCGTTAAGGTGTATTTGCCTTTCACATATTTGCCGTGTTTTTCCAGAATCACCGAACCATTGCTGTTACTCAGCGCTTCTTCATTTTCAGCAATAAATACATTGCCGAGTAATTGCAGGGCCAGGGTCCGGTACTGATCATCCACCTCTATCACATCCATGGCGGGAATGGTATTTTCGGGCTGATGATTTTCTTCATTGCCGGCAAACTGGTTTACCTTATTCAGCAAAAAGAAATTTGCTTTTCCTTTTTTATTATCATCCAGTAAGTGAACAGCCTGCATCCCCTCTTCCAGATTTTCCACCACATAGTAGTTGAGATAAGGCTCCAGTACATTTTCGACTGCGGCGCGGTATTCTTCCTTAACGTAAATGATATCGGAAAGGATCGGGGCGGTATGATTCCAGTTTTGATTCTTGTGAAGAATCTTAACGCTTTCCGGATAACCTTCCATGGAATCGATCAGGCTTTTCAGCAAATCATACTCATTTTTCCGGGCATCGAAAATCCGGTTCTCTTCGGCTAAAGATTGACGTAAATCCTCCACCTTCGACTGTGCCTGTAAAATCTGCTCCTTGATGCGCTCCTGTTCCTCCTGCATTTGCAAAAGATCGGAACGGCGTTTTTCAAGTTCTTCTTCCCGCACCATTTTCTCTTCTTCCAGTTGCTTCAACTGGCTGCGGCGCATTTCTCTTTCTTCCTCCATCCGCTGAATGGTTTGCTGCATATTCTGGATAGAGGTATCAGCTACCGCCACCTTCTTTTCAGCTTCGAATTGATTGCGCTGGATGGCCAGATTTTCGGCGCGCAGTTTATCTACCTGGGCCCTTTTCAGATCAAATCCACTGCGCTTTTCCGTTAGAGAATCTTTCATGTTCTCTAGTTGCTCCTGCAGGTCTTCCAGTCTCGACTGCTCTTCCTCTATCTGCAACTGCGTAAATCCAATGCTTTCTTCCAGTCCTTTCAGCTGACCTTCGCCTTTCGCTAAAAAATCCTGCAGGCTGCCTTCTCTTTCTTTCAGAAAATTCAGGCGCTGCGAAGCCAGGTTTTTTTCGTTTTCCCGGGTCCGGACCGTTTGCAGCAGTTCGTTAAACTCGTGCTGCATCGATTGTAATGCGCGTTCCTTTTCTATAAATCCCACCTTCTGCTGTTCTATCTCGGCCTCTTCTCCGGAGATCAGCGCTTCCAGCCGGATACGTTTATCGGTTTCTGCATCTGACTGCTCGTTCAGTTCGCGGTAGGTCAGGTTAAATCCCTCCAGCGAAGCTTTTGCCAGTTCGATGCTCAGTTCGCGATACTCCTATTTTATCTCGTAATATTTCTCGGCTTTTTTAGCCTGGTTTTCCAGACTTTTCAACTGGTTATGAATTTCAAACAAAAGGTCTTCGATTCTTGCCAGGTCCTGCTCTGTGGCATCCAGCTTTTGTTTGGCTTCTTTTTTCCGGGTTTTGTAAATAGTGATTCCGGCAGCCTGCTCCAGCATGCGGCGACGGCTGTTTTCCTTATCCTTGATAATATCGTCTACCATGCCCAATTCGATGATCGCATAGGAGTCGGTACTTACTCCGGTATCCATGAACAGATTCTGAATATCCTTCAGGCGGCAGGAAACATCATTCAGCCGGTATTCACTTTCACCGCTTTTATAGAATTTTCGGGTAACCGTTACCGTATTGAACTCGGTTGGGAGCAGGTTACGGGTATTTTCAAATGTGAGACTTACTTCGGCAAGGCCACTGGCCGAACGGGTTTTGGATCCGTTGAAGACCAGGCTTTCCAGGTTTTCGGACCGGAGCTGACTGATTTTCTGCTCCCCGATCACCCAGCGGATGCTGTCGATAATATTGCTTTTGCCGCATCCGTTCGGACCCACGATGCCCGTGATATTATCGTCAAAATTGACAACGGTTTTATCCGCGAAGCTTTTAAACCCTTTTATTTCTAAACTCTTTAAACGCACGTTTCAACTTTTTAGATACTGGCAAATATATAGGAATAGGCAAATAAAAACTGTTGGTGTCGGGGGTGTGAAACCGTAATTATACACGATTTATACACAAACACTTATCCGGAAAAAAGTTATACATATGTTGGGGAAAACTTGAAGCTGCTAACCGTAATTGTACGGATCCTGGCAGAAAACTGCGGTTCCCTCCAAAAAAAACTCCGGTCGCAAAACCGGAGTAATACTTTGTACAAATATTAAAAATTCAGGAAGATACCTGATGATTTATTAAAGGTGAATAGCCTCGCCATAGGCCACTTCGATTGCGTCTTTAACGCCTTCGCTGATGGTTGGATGCGGATGAATGCTGTTCAGCACCTCATGATAAGTGGTTTCCAGTTTTCTGGCCGTTACCGTCTGGGCAATCATTTCAGTAACATTGTATCCAATCATATGGGTTCCCAGCCACTCGCCGTATTTAGCATCGAAGATCACTTTTACAAATCCTTCGGTATGACCGGCCGCAGTCGCTTTTCCGCTTACGCTCAGCGGAAACTTGCCCACTTTCACTTCATAGCCAGCCTCTTTCGCCTGCTTTTCGGTATATCCTACGGAAGCGATTTCCGGTGAGCAGTATGTACAACCGGGAACATTGTTATAATCGATGGGTTCGGGCTGATGCTTGAATTTCTTTTCACCAAAAGCGATCGCTTCCACACAAATGATGGCTTCTTTCGAAGCTACATGCGCAAGTGCCTGTCCGGGCACGCAATCCCCAATGGCATAAAATCCATCCACATTGGTTTTGTAGAATTTATCTACCGTGATCCGGCCTTTGTCGGTTTTAATTCCAAGTTCTTCCAGTCCGATACCTTCAATATTAGCGGAAACGCCTACAGCGCTTAAAACCACATCCGCTTCGAGGGTTGTTTCACCGTTTTGCGATTTTACCGTGGCCTTAACTCCATTGCCCGATACATCCACCTTCGTTACCTCGCTGCCGGTAAGAATATTGATCCCGTTCTTTTTAAAATTCTTTTCAAGTTCTTTTGAAACGTCTTCATCTTCCACCGGAACAATTCTTGGCAGGAATTCAACTATGGTTACCTGGGTGCCAAGGCTGTTGTAAAAATAGGCGAACTCCACTCCGATTGCGCCGCTTCCCACTACGATCATTGATTTGGGTTGTTCAGGCAATACCATTGCTTCGCGATATCCGATCACTTTTTTACCGTCGATGGGCAGACTCGGCAACTGGCGGCTGCGGGCTCCGGTTGCTACGATAATGTGTTTTCCCTCTACCACCTGTTTTGAATTATCGGCGCCGGTAACTTCCAGTTGGCCTTTTCCCTTCAGTTTACCAAAGCCCATGATTACATCGATCTTGTTCTTCTTCATCAGAAACTGGACACCCTTGCTCATTTTATCGGCCACGCCCCGGCTTCTTATTACTACCGCCGAAAATTCCGGCTTACCGCTGGCTTCAATTCCAAAATCTTTTGCATGTTTTATATATTCATACACCTGAGCACTTTTCAATAAGGCCTTTGTTGGGATACAACCCCAGTTAAGGCAAATCCCCCCTAAACTTTCCTTCTCCACGATTGCAGTTTTAAGTCCTAACTGCGATGCGCGGATGGCTGCTACATAGCCGCCGGGACCGCTTCCGAGAACAATAACATCGTATGCCATTCTATAGAAGTTTTTGATTTATAATAGTTGAGCCTGTGCCGGCGAAATTACTTAAGTGGCCGGAAAGGACAAAATAGTTCGGATTGGGGGGATGCGCTGAAGGAACGGTTCGGGATTGCCATATGGGATTTTTGTAACGGGGTACATAAGGTTTCCCGACTCCAATGCCTTCTTCCTATCTTCGTAATCAAATAATTGTATGAAATTAGACATATTGGCTATTGGCGTACATCCCGATGATGTTGAGCTGGGATGTTCCGGATCGATACTCAATGAAATCAGGAATGGAAAA
>JAEZAY010000114.1 GCA_023427575.1 Bacteroidota bacterium
ATATTAATGTGTTCAGTTAAAAACAAAACGATATATATTAATGATAACCAATTCCTGAATCTGCTCATTCACACAGCACAAAAAACCTCAATGAACCAAAATTAAGGATTTATCAGCAATGATATGGTATAGTTTGATGGTCAGGGCATGGAAGAGCATTTTGGAATTCGCATTCCTTTCTATATAATAGGCAGCTTTATCGAACTCCGTAATGATCGCCTCCTGCTGATGTACGCCCGCCATTTTGTTCAGACGCCCGATAAGATCCCGCTCTTTTTCCGGGATCTGGTCCATCATGCCCCCAATATGGCCGGCACGGATGGCCTGCTCCAGCAGGTGATTGCAATACCGCAGAAATTGCTTTTGCTTTTCTCTGCCCAGACTGCTCATTTCCTCAATCCATTTCACCTGGGCTATCGGTCCGCTTTTCATAATAGCATTCATCCAGTCGCGGAACATGGCCTGCCAGTCCTCGCCCGAATGCCTCACCAGTTGCAGCGCTTCGCGGTAATTACCTTCCGAAACAAAGGCAATTTGCCGGGCCATTTCTTTATTAAGCTGTCCATCGCCAGCCAGTGCATCTTCTATATCCCTGGTTTCCAATGCGGGAATCCGAACCAGTTGGGTTCTCGACAAAATGGTTTGAAGGATCAGCGATTCATTTTCGGCCACAAGAATAAACAAGGTATTGGCAGGAGGTTCTTCAATCAGCTTCAGCAGTTTATTTCCTTCATTCCCGAGGTATTCCGGCATCCAGAGGATCAAAACCTTGTATTCACTTTCAAAACTTTTGATGCTGAGCTTCCGGATAATATCGTTGCATTCATTGGCAGTAATATTCCCCTGTTTGTTTTCGGCGCCAATCATTTGCAGCCAGTCGAATATATTGCCGTAGGGCGTTTGTCTGATAAAATCCCTCCATTCAGCGGCATAGTCGGTGCTCAACGGTTTGTCGCCGGGCTTTTTGGGCACTACCGGGTAAGAAAAATGGATATCAGGATGAATCAGTTGAATTGATTTCAGGCAGGCGGCACATTCTCCGCAGGCTTCGGTACGCATTGGCGGAGTCTCCGCGGGCGCACCAAATAAAGAAGGTTCAGCTTCTTTATTTGATCCCTGGTTTACTTTCTCACAAACCAGGAACTGGGCAAATGCGATCGCCAGCGGCAGAGCCCCGGCGCCTTCTTTCCCAAGAAATAAAAGGGCATGACTGAGACGGTTTGTATAAACCATTTCCGCCAACTTTAACTTAACCGTCTTCTGCCCGATTATATTCTTAAACTGCATAAACGCAAATATAAGCGGAACCGGGAGGCCAAAAAAAATCCGGAACCAGGTCCGGATCAATACGTTTTAAGATGAATTATTTCAGATGTTTTACGATCTGCTCGTCCAAAGGCGTCACCTTACTGGGATAAACATCGATCAGTTTTCCTTTTTCATCGATCAGGAATTTGGTAAAATTCCATTTTATGGGATCCGATTTTCCCAGCTTTGCCGCTTCGGAATTCAGGTATTTGAATAGAGGATGAATATCAGAACCCGTTACGGAAACTTTTTCCGCCATTGGAAAACTAACCCCATAATTTCTTTTACAGAATTCACTGATATCCTCGTTGTCGCCCGGCTCCTGCCCTCCGAAATTATTGGCAGGAAATCCTACAATTACCAGATTGCCCTTATACTTGTTGTAAAGCTCCTGCAATTGGGCATATTGCGGTGTATAACCACATTTAGATGCTGTATTTACGATCAGAACTTTTTTGCCTTTGAATTTCGCGAAATCAATATCCCCGCCTTCCAGCCCCGGAACTTTAAAATCGTATATGCTCATGTTGAAAAATAGTATTGCTGTTAATGCCAGTAAACGTATCATAAATAAAAATTGTTCTATAAAATTAACGGATAATCCTATAACCCTATTTTAAAAAAAAATGGTCAGAACCATAACCCGCCATTGAAATTACGGTTCGCCAAAAATGTTCAAAAATCATTCCCGCTCGTAAGAACCTATGTCTTCCCTTCTTATCCGCCTCGGCTTTCCATCCAGATCAGTGTCGAGTGAAGAATGTTTTCCCGCATCTACTGCCGGTGAATTTTCTTTTAGCCGGAAATTGTAAAAATGTTTTTGGGTCTCGATCGAATCAAAAAGCGGATCCTCGTTCATAATATTATTTGCTGACACTACTCCGTTCATGAGTTCATCTGTTTTTAATAAACAGTTTTCAAAACGGATTTGAAAGGATTGATTTCCCAGCCGGTTTAACAATATTTCGTTATCTACCGTTCCCTGCGCCCCGTACACAATGGTGTTTGTAAAGCGGGCATAAATTTCAGCCGGCGCCGTCACCCCGGCATCCGTAACCAGGTTCGTTATATATAAAGAAGGCTTTGTATGCAGAATATATGGATTCGAATAAGAAACGATGGTGCAGTGTTCAAAATCGTATGATCCCGCTCCTGTTAATACCAGCCCTGCTCCATTGTTGCTGAACAAACTGTTATTGGCTTCCAGTTTAGCCCGGCCGGCGGTAATAGCAGCATCAAAGCTATTGTCTATAATGCATTGATTTAATTTCAGCGACGGCTGCCTTCCTGAACCATAGATATGAATTCCCTGATATGCATTTTTAATTACCAGATAGTTTAATTCACTGTTTGTACTTTCCGGCCCGAATATAATTCCTGGCCATGCACCCGGAAAGTTCCGGTATGGCTCATCAAGTCTGTCGCCCTGAAATTGCACCCTTGTGCTGTCGTACTTTTCGCCCTTCACGAGCAATGTTCCATTTATAATGAAAGGCGCATCCGATTGTACGTAAACGCTGCTTCCTTTTTCAATGGTCAGCGTTGCCGCTTCAGCTACCAGTAAACCGCCTGTTATAACATAAGGTTTTTCATTGGTCCAGATTTCATTTTCCGTTATGATCCGGTTGTTAAAAAATTGAGCGTTCTGGCCCCAGGCGCTAAGCTGAACTTTCCGGGTATTTCCATTATAGGTAATTTCAATGCTGTCTCTGATTATAAAAGGAAGATCTCTTAAATCCGGATTGATTTGTACGGTTACAAAAACATGAATACTATCGTTGGCTTCAATTTCAATATCTGAAACAGAGGGTCCCGGAGTTCCATCTACATTAATCTGGAAAGCGGAATTTTCTCCCGACATCAACCGCACCGAAGCAAGCCGTAATTTTTGATCGTTTTCATTGAAGATCCGGAATTGTCGCGTGGTGGAACCGGTACTGACAAAAATGGTATCGAAACTGATGGAGTCGGCAGAGATTCCCAGCCTTGCTTCGGGCAAATAAGTAAATTCCTGCTTCCGGCATGCTGTTATAAGAAACAGAAGACATAATATATATAATAGGATCTTTGGCTTCATTCCCGTTCAAATTTAAGGTCAGGATTCCGAACGGCGGCGATTCCTTAATATTGTTTACAGGCTTGTATAGGCAACGGTGGCAATACTCAGGTGGCAACCATCGGCGTTGAGAATCTCCGTTCCACAGGATTCCAGCGTTGCACCCGTGGTAACAACATCATCTACCAGCAACACATGTTTGTTCTGCAAGGCCATTTGGTTGCTGAGTAAAAATTTGCTTTTTATATTCTCCCATCTTTCAACCCGGTTTCTGAAAGTCTGGGTATCTGTTTTTTTTATCCGATGAACCAGATCATTTCTGACCGGCAGTTGTAGAACTTCTCCAATGCCTTTGGCAATTTCTTCGGCCTGGTTATAACCGCGCTTTTTTTGTTTTTCGCGATGAAGCGGAAGTGGAATGATGAGATCAAAATGTTTAAAGCGGTGGCTGTTTAAAAAACCCTCCCCCATGATCCGGCCAAGGTAAAGGCCCAGCTCGGGTCGGTTTTCATATTTCAACTGATGCAGCAGGTGTTGCAGCACAGAATTTTTTGTGAAGAAAAAATAGCTGGCAGCGGAATTCAGCGGAAGCCGGCCCCAGAAGATTTTCTCCACCGGATTATTCTGATGGTAATGAAAATTGGTTTGAGGCAGCTGGTCGGAACAGGTAAAACACAGTAACTGCCGTTCGCTGATCAGATCGGTTCCACAACCGGCACATATATGCGGAAAAAACAAATGCACAATATTGTTGAAGGCAGCGCGCAACATCCGGATCGTTTAACGGAACAGGTAATCGTACAATTCTTCAACCCGCGACATCATAATAATTTCGATAGAATACAATGCCGGATTCAAACCTTTCTTGTTATATCGCGATACCACTATTTTTTCGAAGCCCAGTTTTTCCGCTTCCGCAATTCTTTGTTCTATCCGGTTTACTGCCCTGATTTCACCACTTAATCCAACCTCGCCGGCAAAACAGATCCGGTGCGAGATGGGAAGATCTTCATACGAGCTTAACAGGGAGCAAAGCACTGCCAGATCGGTAGAAGGGTCTTCCACCTTTAACCCACCGGCTATGTTCAGGAAAACATCCTTGACTCCAAAATGAAAACCGCCTCTTTTCTCCAATACGGCCAGCAACAATTGAAGCCTCCGCAAATCGAATCCCGAAACCGTTCTTTGCGGTGTTCCATAAACCGACTGCGTTACCAGGGCCTGCACTTCTATTAACAAAGGGCGCATTCCTTCGATGGTGGCTGCAATGGCAATACCGCTAAGCTGATCTTCTTTTTGCGTTATCAGGATCTCACTGGGATTTGTAACCGCTCTCATGCCGGCGCCGGTCATTTCATAGATACCCAGTTCGGCCGTTGAGCCAAAACGGTTCTTGATGGTCCTTAAAATTCTGTACGCGTAATGACGATCGCCTTCAAATTGCAAAACGGTATCCACCATATGTTCCAAAATCTTCGGTCCT
>JAEZAY010000115.1 GCA_023427575.1 Bacteroidota bacterium
TTATTACCTTTGCTGGCGCTTGAAAACTGGCACTTGTTGATTTATGAAGCATATCAGGAATTTTTGTATTATAGCACATATCGACCACGGGAAAAGCACGCTTGCCGATCGTTTACTGGAGGTTACCAAAACAATAACCGAAAGGCAAATGATGGATCAGGTTCTGGATGATATGGATCTGGAAAGAGAAAAAGGGATCACGATTAAGAGCCATGCCATTCAGATCAATTATCTGCATAAAGGCGAGCAATATGTGCTGAATCTGATCGATACACCGGGACACGTAGATTTCAGCTATGAAGTAAGCCGGGCCCTGGCTGCCTGTGAAGGGGCATTGCTTCTGGTAGATGCCACCCAGGGAATTCAGGCTCAAACCATTTCCAATTTATACCTGGCCATCGAAAACGATCTTGAGATCATTCCCGTGATCAATAAGATCGATATGGATGGAGCTATGATTGATGAGGTGAAAGATCAGATCATTGATCTGATTGGATGTAAGCCGGAAGAAATTCTGCTGGCCAGCGGCCGGGCCGGAATCGGCATTCAGGAAATTCTGGAAGCCATTGTGGAAAAAATCCCTGCGCCCCAGGGCGATGAGAACGCACCTCTACAGGCCCTTATTTTCGACAGTGTTTATAATTCTTTCCGGGGAATTCTGGTTTATTACCGGATTTTAAATGGGAAGATCAGAAAGGGCGACAAGATCAAGTTTGTATCGACCGATAATGTGTATGAAGCCGATGAGGTGGGTGTATTAAAACTTTCGCTGGAGCCCAAGGCGGAAGTGAAAACCGGTGATGTAGGTTATATTATTACTGGAATCAAAAATGCAAAAGAAGTTAAGGTAGGTGATACGATAACGCTGGCTTCTAATCCGAATCCTCAAATGATTCAGGGATTTGAAGAAGTAAAACCGATGGTATTTGCGGGAATATTTCCGGTTAATACCGATGAATTTGAGGAGCTCCGCGATTGTATGGATAAGCTTCAGTTAAACGACGCTTCCCTTACATTTGAACTGGAAACATCGCAGGCCCTTGGATTTGGATTCAGATGCGGGTTCCTCGGAATGCTGCATATGGAAATTATCCAGGAGAGACTGGAACGTGAGTTTAATCAAACGGTAATTACCACCGTTCCCAACGTAAGTTTTATCGCTTATACCACCCGTGGGCAAAAGATCATCGTAAACAACCCGGCTGAAATGCCAGATCCCACCCAACTCGATCGGATTGAAGAACCTTTTATCCGCGCACAGATCATTTCTAAGCCCGATTATATCGGGAATATCATGACTCTTTGCCTTGGTAAAAGAGGGATTCTGATCAACCAGAGTTATCTCACTCCTTCACGGGTGGAACTGATTTTTGAAATGCCTTTAACGGAAATCGTTTTCGATTTTTATGATAAGCTGAAAAGCCAGACAAGGGGCTATGCTTCTTTCGATTATACAACTATTGGTTACCGTGAGAGTGATATTATTAAAATGGATATTCTGCTGAACGGCGACAAAGTGGATGCTTTAAGCGCATTGATTCACCGGATGCGGGCGCAGGACTTCGGACGAAAACTTTGCGAGAAATTGAAGGAGCTGGTTCCAAGACAGCAGTTCCAGATCGCCATACAGGCGGCGATTGGTGCAAAAGTGGTGGCTCGTGAAAACATTTCAGCCATGCGCAAGGATGTAACCGCTAAATGTTATGGTGGCGATATCAGCCGGAAACGTAAACTTCTTGAGAAACAGAAAGAGGGCAAGAAGCGCATGAAACAGATCGGCAATGTGGAAGTTCCGCAGGAAGCTTTTTTGGCGGTACTGAAACTGAACGACTGATTTGATCCTGGGATAACAACGAATTATTATACATGTCGACTTCTGAAAAAAGGCCGGCGGGTAAAACGTTTTTGTTTACCGCCATTCTTCTGCTCATTTTTTTTGTGGTTATCGAGCTCATCTGCAGCATTTTCCTGTATTATACGGGCAGTCATGAAAAGCTGGCCACCATTGAAGTGGCCAGGCGATTCAAAGCTATCGTGCAGGGTCAGCCGAACCCGGTGAACGTAGATCATCAAAACCTGGTTCGCCCCGATTCATCAGAGGCGGTGAACCGGCAGATCGCGGAAGAAACCCATCATTCGAACAAGTTTGTTTATCAGCCCTGGGTGGAATTCAGGAATATAGACTTTGCGGGTAAATACGTGAACGTTCATCAATCCATCCGCCGTTCCAGCCCAGATCATTATTTCGCGCCGGGTTCCACTGATACTCTGGAGATTTATTTTTTCGGTGGTTCAACCACTTTTGGATTTAATATCGCCGATGCGGAAACCATCCCATCGCAGTTTGTGCAGCTATACAAACAGAAAAACCCGAACGGCCCCTCTATAAGGGTCAGCAATTACGCAACCCCTACATATTACAGTTACCAGGAGCTAATCCAGTTTTCAACCCTTGTGTTCAAGGGGCACCGGCCTGATCTGGTGATATTTCTGGATGGGGTAAATGATTTCTGGTTCTCCAATGCTTCTTACTATAATCAAACCTATTTTTCACCGGTGTTCCGTCAGGTATTTGAGCAAAGAACCGGCGGTTCAAGCCGGCGCTATCTTGATTCAACCGGACTAATGTTCAAAGATCCAGAAAATATTCCCGCTACTGATTATTATCAGACTTTGATTGAACAATATTACAGAAACATCCGGAATGTCAACATGATGGCGGAAATGATCGGTGCAAAGTCTTTTTTCTTTTGCCAGCCGGTTCCTTTTTATGAATATCCGAACCAGCAGCAGGATCCGATTTGTTTCAAAGACACCAATACCCGTTTCAGTTACATTTATCCGGTGATAGAAAAAGATGCATCGCGGCTGCCAAATTTTACATTTCTCGGCAACCTGCTCAGAGCGGAAAAAGGAACTCCTTTTGTAGACGGGCTCCACTATTCGCCTGCATTTATCCGGGAAATTACAGCCGTTATTTATGATCGGATCTTTCCCGGATCCAGTCAGTGATATTAGCGCTAAGGCCTCTTTTTAGCGGGGGGCTTTTCCTGTTGCCGCGATCTTTCTATGTTTCGCTGGGAAGCTTCTTCCAGTTTTTTCTCATCAATATTTCCTTCTTTGTCGCGGATCGTTGCATCTACCGGAAACTGTCCGTCTTCCAAAGCCATATCAAAAACTTTGTCTACATGAACCCATTGCCCATTGTTCCATTTAAATCCTTCGTAAGTGCCATCCGGAATATAGGTGTCCTTTTTTTCGGGTTGATCGGATTCAGAGATCAGGTGATCAAAAACAATCATGTCCAGGTCGCCATCGTAATTAAAAACGGTATTGGCTTCTTTTTTATATTCAATATAAAAGCGGGCTTGTACAGGCTTTTTTAAAGTGTCGTTTTTAAAGGAGATAAAGGGGCCTCCAAATATGGGTTCGCCGTTATTATTAAAGTGTAAAACCTCCAGCCATTTCTTGTTACTGGAAACATTAAAATCATCGAAACCCAGCAGGGTATAATACTTTTTTCCGTTATGCTCCTTCATTACCATTTTATAATAAATGGCTCCGATCCAATTATTCCTTGTTCTTACTGAATCGGCCGGACCTGCGGTAAACATGGAAGCGTCGAACAGGGGGAAAAGCTTCAGGGAACCGTCACGCGTTTTCATCTGTATGGCGCCTTTC
>JAEZAY010000122.1 GCA_023427575.1 Bacteroidota bacterium
TTATAAGTCTTTATGATGTAATTGCCGACGGATCCGATAATTTTCCAACGCGATACCTTGTGAATGATGCCTGTGTTTTAGCGGCTAAGCCACTGGTATATGGAGCCGTGTTTGGTTTCGAAGGGCAGGTTGCCGTCTTTAATCAATTAAATTCCGACGGAAAACGCGGGCCGAACTATCGCGACCTTTACCCGACCCCGCCCCCACCCGAACTGGTGCCTTCCTGTTCGGAAGGAGGCGTGCTGGGCGTACTGCCCGGTATTATCGGATCCATGCAGGCTTTGGAAACCATCAAACTGATTGCCGGGGTCGGAGAAACTTTATCCGGACGTTATCTGATCTTTGATGCTTTAGGCTTTCAATCCCGGACTTTCCAGATCAAATCCCGGCCCGACAATCCCATTTCGGGGACAAACCCGGGTATTACAGTCCTCGTAGATTATGAACATTTTTGCGGGACACCGGCAGCAGGTGAAAAAATTATAAAGGAAATAACAGCTACGCGGTTAAAAGAATGGAAAGACAGAGGCGAGCTTTTTCAACTGATTGATGTTCGGGAACCCTATGAAAAAGAAATTGTTGACATTGCCGGTGAACTTATTCCGGCGGGAATCCTGGAACAAAATCCGGAGAAGCTCCGGTTTGATATCCCGGTCATTTTACACTGTAAATCAGGAAGCCGCAGCGCCGCCCTGATTAGAAAGCTGGAAAGTCGGTTCGGATACACGAACCTGTATAATCTGAAAGGTGGAATTATTGCTTATACAGAAGAGGTAGATCCTTTCCTGAATCGGTATTGATAGATCTAGGCACCTTGCAAAGGAATTCAATCTGACCGCAGCAATAACCCCTAAACCAAACTGGGGGACTTCCGCACAGCGACTACGCATACACAAACCAAGACCACAGCGACGGTGGACTACACCTATGATGTGCAGGGCAATCTAATCAAAGACCTGAATAAGGAGATCGATGATGCCACCAGCCAGGCCATCGAATACAATGGAGGAGTTACGTTAAATTCTGAAACTAATGTTATAGATATTAAGTTTGTCGGCACGGCAAATTTTGTTCATGAAACTACGCATGCTGGTCAGTTTGAAACTGGAGATATGGCATTTAGCAGTGGTAAGACTATTGGGCAGGACATATATGATGAAGTTGCAGTTTACAAAGCTCAATTTGCTTATGATCCCAGTTCTGTATCTGGACTAAAGTCGACATCAATAGCAAACTCGTTGAATTCAACCACACCCAGATGGGTTCAGGGAATTCAAGGCGCAAATGGCAATACCCTGACGCACCCGGGGGGAGACGCAAATACAGGAATGTCACCAGTTACCATCCACTCGGGTAGAGCTGATATAATACGAGCTTATCCTCTGGCATTTGGTCAGCTTGTATCTCTTCCAATTAATTATAATTTGAAATCAGATCCCGCAGTCTATTACAAAAGATAGTTAATGAAAACAGCTATATATATATATGCCATCTGTCTGATTTCTTGTAAAAGTCTTGAAAATGGATTCGAGGGAAAATTTGTGAAAAAACTAATGACTACAATTACAGCTTAATTCTTAATAAGTATAGTTCATTTTCGTTAGTAACGCAGTCAATACACGCTCGTTCAGGATGCACTGGAAAATGGGAGTTAATGAAAGATACTCTTATATTAAAATGCAATGAAGAGCCTTTTCCTGCACAAATTTCAGGTGGCTATATGAATGAAAGGAAACAACGAATTAAAGTTTTAAATAGAAATAAAATAAGATATCAACATGTCGTAATGCGAAGAGTCAAACATTAGATGAATGTCATAGTAATTGAATAGTTTTTTCACCAGAGTGGTTTCTGATAGGAATTAAAGATGCGCAGGATACTGATTGTGCTGTTCTTTTCTTCCAGGGTAAAAAGGATCAGGTACGGGAAGGTCGCCATGGGTTTGCAGCGGATATTTTTATACTTAATGGCAGCGGCGGTGGGCACGGCAGCGATAAAGGCAAGGTACTCTTCCACCAGGGCGCTAAAGCGGTAACCCAGATCAGTGGCCTTTTCATTGTAATAAGCGATAGCGGCCTCTATGTCTGCAACCGCGGCAGGTGTAATAAAAATTTTATAAGGCATCAGGGCTTTTTAAAGCGGTGCTTCACGTCATTATAGTTGAGCAGGTAATCGGGATTGCTTTTAATGGCCTGTAGTTCTTTATCAAGTGCTGCTCTTTGCTCTTCGTTCAGGTCAATGGTGTCTTCTTCTACCGTTTCTACAGCATTCACTTTGATGAGGTCTTCAATAAGGGCTGCAGCATATTCTTTTTTGATGCGGATGTGTAAGGTGCCAGGCATAATAAAAGATTTTAAGAGGCAAAAGCCTTCCTGGCTTTTACGTTTTGAATAATGTTGTCAATGACAAAATATATTTTTTCTTTCGTATCAGTGTCCAGTTTCTCTAGATCCCGCAGGCGACTGATGTTTTTCTTATCAAAAGAAGCCTTAATGCCTTCCCCTACCAGGTAATCCACGCTCACTTCAAAAGCATCGGCAATTTTTTTCGCCGCTTCAATAGAAGTCATGGCTTCACCGCGCTCATATTTTCCGATCATCTCCCGGCTGACGCCACTCTTACTGGCCAGATCGGTTTGGTTCCAGCTTTTTGCTTACGCAGGTCACTGATGATTTTGCCAGTATGTATAGGCACAAAGGGCTTTTTTATGAACAATAATTAGGCGCCAAAGGCTAAATTATGGAATTAAAGTACTGAAAGGAGAAAAATAAACGACACTCGAAAGGCTTCAGAAGATGCGGCCACCACTGTGATTAAACCAATGAAGTCTCAACTTATCGTTAACGGCAAAAAAAAGTTTTGGCTCGCCCCTAAATAAAATAAACCCCCGGTCACTAAACCCGGTTCAATTTTTCGAGGTATTTCCGGCGGATTACATCCTGAACCGGCAGATCATGGATCTTGCTTTCCAGCCAGGAAATAATATCGAGGTAGTTGAATGCTCTTGTTTCCAGGGCATTCATCTGCTGACTTTTCAGTTTTTCCAGCAAAACCAGGAATTCAGTCTTAAGCCCCGATTTTGAAGTCCTGAACGATTGGCGCAGGAATCCGAAAATATATTCTTCTACCAGGCTCAGATTTTCCATTTTGGCCATAAACCGGTAAACCGATTTGGTCAGATACTCGAGTAATTCAAAATTCCCCAGCTCATAATGGGCAATCAGGTGCAAAAGCCTGGAGTAGCATTGCAGGTCGGTTCTAAGATCCACTTTCCAGTTGATGATCTTATTCAGGTACTCGATCGCATTTCCATAATCACCACTGCCAAAATAAAGGGAAGCGATTTTATAATAGAATACAAGCACCCGATGCCGGTCGAGATACAACTCATATTCCTTTAGTTTCTGAGCCAGTTCGGGGATCATTTCAAGACCCTCCGTAAAAGTTCCCTCCATGAAATGTTTATTAATTCTGGAGATATTCAGATAAACAAAAGTCTGGATCCGGTTATTATCATTGTTCTGCACCACCTCCGATTCGGCAAATTCCTCAAAAACCCGCAGGGTTTCATCAAATTTCTGGTAGTTCTGCAAATCAAAATGCGCTCCCAGCAGGTTATGCAGTCCTTTTATGTAATGCGCCGATTCTACCGGGATCATTTCCTTTTCACGGTGAAAAAGGTCTACCCATTTTTGGGCATATCGGTAATACATGAGAAAATCGAGCCGGATGAACGCAAACCAGCAATAGGTTTGATAGAGATACAGACGCTCGTAAAATCCACTGGCATTTTTCGCCTTTTCCGGCAGCGAGGCATTGAAAAAACCTTCCACCGCATCGGCATCCGTTTTATTTCTCGCATGTCCATTGCGGATATACCAACTGTAAAGTTTCAGAGAAAGGTTGGAAAGTTTGGAAATAACGACCAGTTTTTCGGTTACTTCATCGGCTTCGCGGGTTAAAAGTTCGGCCCGGTCCTCCATACTGCGTGTTATATGCAGGGCTTCGATCTTTTTTTCGAAAAACAGTGCCTGCATCAGATAAGTGTATTGGTTTCTGGCCCGGGCCAGCTCTTTCATCTTATCCAGTACTTTCAGGCTTTGATGATATAATCCCTTATTATACAGGATCCGCGCATGATCCATCTGCTCGTGCAACTGAAGGGCAATATTGTCGGTATCGCGGAGGATCCGCAGGCTGGAAAGGATTTTCCGGTACAAATGCGCCTTCATATTCGAAAGCTGCGATTTGCTGAGATTTTTATTCCTTTTCAGCAAAACGGACTCATCGTACTGATCCAGCTTGTCAATGGCATCAAATAACTGCACAATTTTCAGGTCTTCACCGGAGGAATTCCGGCTGACATAGAGTTTGAAGTTTCTTTTTTCGGATTTCTCAAGCGACTTAATCAGTAAGTACAGTGAATCAGTGGATCTGTTGGGCATCGTAGTTAAAAATCGGTAAAACCCGCTCCGGGCGGTAGTTATAGGTAAAGGTACAGCTTTTTAGGACTGTAATTCGAAGGCAATTTTGATTTCCCCTCCCCGGTAATCCCCTATACTTTCGGGTAAGTAAAGTCATAGCAGGTCTTTTTTGAACCCGATCTGTTAAAAACATTAACAAAATCAATATGGCCGATCACAAAATCTTCATCTTTGATACTACGCTCCGCGATGGCGAGCAGGTGCCTGGTTGTAAATTGAATACTGAAGAGAAGATAACTCTTGCCCTTCAACTTGAAAACCTGGGCGTTGATATCATCGAAGCGGGTTTTCCGATTTCCAGCCCCGGCGATTTTAATTCCGT
>JAEZAY010000134.1 GCA_023427575.1 Bacteroidota bacterium
GTATTCCCCGGGCCTCGGAAGAAATCCGTTAAGAAAATCAAAACGGATGGCAGGATAATATGCAAATGTGTTAATGTGCCAATGTGATAATTTGATAATGTGATAATGTGATAATGTGATAATGTGCGATTTGGCAAAATGAAACGGACGGCGTAAAATAAAAACAAGTCACATCTAAAGAATATTACTGTAAGGATTAGAATTTGCACATTAGCACATTGGCACATTTGCACACTCCCTTATGCCGGGAGTTTCAATTTTTAGGATTTATTCCGGAGCCCGATTTTTTTGCTCCACTTTTTTTCTATAAAAAAGTGGAAGGGCCCATTTAAAATGACTGCTCGTGCCTTACTGTTGATACAGGTTTCAGGCAAACTGAAAATTATTAGCCAGACACCAATGATCAGATAATAAGCTAACTTTAGTAACAAGCTTTGCTTATGCTGGATATTGTTATCGAAGCCCGAAAAGCCGCTATAAGTCAGGACATGCATGTCAGACGAATTCTCCCCTTTCGTTTACGGAGGATGGTGGGTCCCTTTATATTTCTGGATCATGCCGGTCCGGTGGAGATCAGCCCGGCAAAAGCATCAAACCTCGACGTATTACCACATCCGCATATTGGTTTATCCACCGTTAGTTATTTATTTGGCGGCCAGGTTATGCACCGCGACAGCCTGGGCGTAGAGCAGATCATCCGCCCCGGTGAAGTGAACTGGATGACGGCCGGCAGCGGAATTTCACATTCGGAAAGGTTTGAAGATCCCGGGATCCTGGCCGGAGGAGCTCTCGAAATGATTCAGACCTGGGTAGCATTGCCCGAGAGAAATGAAGAGGATTCGCCTGCTTTTCGCAATTACGCGGAACAGGAGTTGCCAATATTTACGGAAAAAGGAGTTTGGATGCGTCTCATTGCCGGCGATGCGTTTGGATTAAAGAATGAAGTGAAAACGCACTCACCGCTTTTTTACTTACACGTGGTTTTAGATGCCGGCGCTCATTTTGGTCTGCCCAAAGAATATACCGAAAGAGCGGTATATGTTGCAAAAGGAATGGTGGAAGTCTCCGGAACCCGCCACGATGCCGGCAAGATGCTGGTGTTCACATCCGGAGTGGATCCTTTGATTAAAGCCACTGAAAACTCGGTTCTGATGCTGATGGGCGGTGAACCGCTTGGTCAAAGATTTATCTGGTGGAATTTTGTTTCTTCGAGGAAAGAACGCATCGAACAGGCCAAGGCCGATTGGAAAGAAGGCAGAATCATTTTACCGCCAGCCGATAACCATGAATTCATTCCCCTGCCGAATGATAACTCAAAGCCTGCTTCCAGCCCACCGGCCCCGGAACCCCTATCCTGATCATTAACCGGGTTGAACCGCCGGTTTTGAGAGATATTTTCTGGCGGCCTGTGCCATTGTAACAACAGCAGCACCCATCATAATTACGTCTTTAATAACAAGTCTTCCGGCTGCACTCAAATACGGAAATCCAACATTTTCATCGCCCAGATCAGGCACCCATGTTTCGGGGGTTGTAATCAGGAATGAAAGCGTAACAAGCGACATGATAAATGCAAGGAAGCTGCCTGCCGCCGAAATTCCGGGCCAGATTGGATATGCGGCGATCATAAGGCCTATTAGTACAATAACAGCACCGAGTCCGTATGAAAACAGGTAAGTATGATTTTCTTTGTGCCAGGCGATGTTTTCGGGTTTGTACTCCCCCTCCCGATTCATGTATTTTTTATATTCCGGCGCATCGTATTTCAAAAAGAAATTCATGGTAGGACTGTTGGCGACAAAAGGAATTATTCCAACCGCTTCGTAACGAAACGCTTTTAATCCTCCAATCCAAACCAACACAATGATGAGTCCGACCCGGGCGAGATGAGTTCCGGATTCCTGTAATCCGGCAGCATATTCAAATAATTTCCTCATAAATAGCGTACGTTTTGTTTATAAAGATTTCGAATTTGATTTCCAAAGCATCCCGTTTTTTGAACTGAACTTTGAGATCCAGCCTGTTGATTCCAGTTCCGCTAAAATGGAATCGGCTTCACCAGTGCCAATATCGAAAAACACCGCAAATTCCGTTGTGGTAAATGAATTAAAAAGTTTAAATGCTTCTTCCCATGAACCGGGGGGCGTAATTTTTACTGCATCCGGAATGAGTTTCAGAAGCGCGGTTTCATAATCCGCATAAGGCTTAAATCCGTAAACCCGTACCTGATCTTCATTCTGATTTCGAAAATAAATTGTGGGGAAGCCCTTGACGCCCATTGATTGTTTCAATTGAAGATCTTCTTCAAATGCTTTTTGGGCCCGATCTTTAAGATCCGCCCTGAACTGATCCATGTTCACGCCCAGCTCAATGGCAGCCTGCATTAAATTGGCTTCATGGGAAATATTCTTCTTCTCCATAAAAACCATTTCGCGGATTCTGCGAAGGAATAAAACAGCCTTATCCTGGTCCTGCAATTGTACGGCCTTAAAGGCAATGGAAGGAGGATAAGAAGAATCCATCGGGTCTTCCTGCCAGAGATCCCCATCAATCGGCATTTTGTACAGCGCGCCCGCTTCCTCCCAGTGTTTGCCTACTTCGGCGGGATTCCGTACATCCTTACCACCATATTCCGCCCAGCTCTTTAAAAGCCCGCCCATCCGGTATTCAATGTTGAAATATTGACCATATTCGGCTTTTAACTTTTTTAATTGGGGTTCAACGCCCCAGCAGGTAGAACAGATCGGATCGGTGAAATAGATCATCACCAGTTC
>JAEZAY010000177.1 GCA_023427575.1 Bacteroidota bacterium
ATTTACCCCTTTGCGAACGGCGCAGGTCTTTCCAATGTATTCAGCAATATCACCAGCCGCTGGCAGGAAGGTAAAAACAATGACAATGTTTTTTATCCGCGGCTGGCTAATGGCGAAGACAGAAATCTGAACAATACCCAGGAAAGCACATGGTGGCTTCGCGATGCTGATTTCATTCGGTTAAAAACCCTGGAACTCAGTTATGATCTTCCCCGTTCCTGGTACAATAACGTATTCAGAAGCGCCACCGTTTATATTCAAGCCATCAACCCGATAACTTTTACAAACTTCGATTTATGGGATGTTGAAAGCACGATCAATACCGGTAACGGTAGTCAGTATCCGAATGTAAAATCCTTTTCACTTGGACTAACTGTCGATTTCTAAATTGATAAATTGAACTAATATGAAATCAAAATATCTTGGCCTTGTTCTGTTAACGCTGGCCTGTACTTTTTCCGGTTGTAAGAAATTTTTAGATCAGGTTCCGGACGATCGTTTGACGCTAGAAGAAACTTTCCGCAACCGTGTAACCGCCGAGAAGTTCCTGGCCAACGTGTATTCCTATATTCCCCGTGAGTGGACCCAGCGCTGGGTGGGCAATTATAATTCAGGTCCCTGGACCGGGGCTTCCGATGAAGCGGAATATTTATGGGGTTTTGTTGAATCGAACCCGATGAACATCGGCTCCTGGGATGCCGGAAGCGGATTCACCAAATCGCACTGGCGGGATTTTTATCGCGCCATTCGTACCGCCACGATCTTTATCGCCAACATCGATAATGTTCAAATAGATATTACCGAGGAGCAGAAGAGAAGGTATAAAGCGGAAGCCAGGGCCTTAAGAGCCATGTTCTATTTTTATCTTACCCGTATCTACGGACCCGTAGTGATTCTGGGCGATGAAGTGATCCCCGTGGATGCGCCGCCTTCGCAAATTAATCTGCCGCGGAACTCAATGGATGAATGTGTTGAATTCATAGTGTCAGAACTGGAACTTGCAGCCCAGGACCTTCCTGTACGGCCGGTGAATGATGCGAACTATGCCCGCCTTACAAAAGGGGTGGCGGTTTCCTTCAAGGCGCGTGCGCTGTTACAGGCAGCCAGTCCGTTATACAATGGCAACACGGATTATGCGGCGTTGAAAAATAATGATGGAAAACAACTGATCAGTCAAAGTTATGATGAAAGCAAATGGCAGCGCGCCGCCAATGCCTATAAGGCCTTCATCAACGAATTCGTTCCGGGAGTTTACAACCTCTACCGGAAAAATGACTCGGAAGGAAACTTCAGTCCTTTTATTTCGCTGCGCGATGTAATGCTTGACAACTGGAATGTAGAGGTGATTTTTGGGAAAACCGAAGATGAAAATGCCCGTGGTTATGAAGTAACGCCTTATCATGACGGATACGCTTCGGAAGTGCGTGGAAGTGGCGGACTTGGAGCTACGCAGCGGATTGTGGATGCCTATTTCATGGCAAACGGTCTTCCAATTACGCATCCCGGATCGGGATATGTTGAATCCGGCACATCCAGTTTCCGTGCGCCGGACGATGATCAGGAAAGAGAAGTGTACAATCAATGGGTAAACCGCGAACCACGTTTCTATGTTAATATCACTTACGATAACAGGAAATGGCTGAATACGAATTCCGGTGAAGTGGTAACCCGCTTTTATTATCGCGGCAATTCAGGAAAAGGAATCAGCAACGATTTTAGTCCCACTGGCTATGTAGTTCGCAAGGGTGCCAAACAAACCGACTGGAGAAACGGAGTAGGAGTGATCGTTCAATACCGACTGGCCAACCTGTTCCTTGATTATGTGGAAGCGCTGAACGAATATGATCCAAACCATCCCGATATCCTGATCTATCTGAACCGGATCCGCGAAAGAGCCGGGATTCCGGGCTATGGTCAGGGCGGCATTGAAGTTCCAACCGGAAAAACGGAGATGCGGGAAGCGATCCGCAAAGAGCGTCAGGTTGAATTAAGTTTCGAGAATGTTCGTTATTTTGATACCAGAAGATGGAAGATAGCTGAACAAACCGATAACGGGCCAGCCATCGGGCTTGATATCGATTCACCCCTTCCTGGTTTTTATACAAAAAAACCGTTTGAAAACCGGGTATTTAATAAGAGACATTATTTCTTCCCGATTCCCGAAGAAGATGTAAATAATAATCCACTGCTGGTACAGAACACTGGCTGGTAGTATTGGGTAATGAATGAGAATGCCAGTGGATTTATTGAATTCCATTGGCATTTTCTTTTTCAAACTTTCACTTTTTAATTTCCGGTCATGAAAAGAAATCTGTTCTGGCTGCTGCTGTTACTTACAAATTTTGCGGGTGCGCAGAACCAGCGGGTGCCTGCTTATCCGCTGATTACCCACAGCCCTTATTTCAGCATCTGGTCTACAACCGATGAGCTGAACCAGTCTGTTACCACTCACTGGACAGGTTCGGCACATTCACTGAACGGCATTTTAAAAGTGGATGGTAAACTGTACAATTTCCTGGGAAAACCGGAAATCCGGTATCAATCCATAATACCCGCTTCCGATGAAAAAGCGTATACTGTTTCCTATACTGAATCAGCTCCGGCCGCCAACTGGTATGAGCCAACATTTAATGATTCGGACTGGAAAAACGGGCGGGCGCCTTTTTCCGGCGATCGAAAGTATGGAGGAACATTCTGGAATTCGGCTGATATCTGGATCAGGCGATCATTTAACTGGAATGATAACAGCACCGAGCCCTATTTTTTGAAATTCTATCACGATGATAACGTTAAGGTATACCTGAACAGAAATCTGATTTATGAACGTGAAGGCTGGGTAGACCAGGCAGAGTATTTTGAGCTTGATAAAGCGATTCGTAAGCATGTCAAAAAAGGAAAAAATCTGCTGGCCATACATTGCCGCAATACCGCAGGCGGTCAGCATGTAGATATAGGGATCTCAAAAAAGCTTGAATCAGAATGGATGAATAAAATGATCCAGGCTAAACAGGTTTACTCAAGAGTTAATCCTTTACAAACAGTTTACCGGTTTGAATGCGGCCCGGTTTATCTTGAACTGCGGTTTACTTCGCCGTTATTATTAAAAGACCCTGATCTGCTGGCGCGTCCGGTTTCATATATCAGCTATAAAGTTCGGTCACGCGATGAAAAGCCTCACCAGGTGCAGGTTTACCTGGGCGCTTCTTCTGATATAGCAGTGAATGATCCCACCCAAAACGTTCTGGTAAGTTCTGCCGGCAGCCCCCGGGTTTCACTATTAAAGGCCGGCACCGTTGAACAGCCCGTACTACAGAAAAAAGGAGATAATGTGCGGATCGACTGGGGTTATTTTTACCTGGGCACCGGGGCTGAATTTAAGCCCGTTCAATACATCAGCTCTTCTTCAGAGCAGTCCATTGCAAGCTTTGCGGGCGGTGCCCGGCATAATTCAAAAACGCAGAAAGGAAAGAGCCTTATTCTTGCCACAGTTCTTGATTTAGGAACTGTAAACAGCGAATCGCAGGAGAGATTTATGATGCTGGGCTATGATGAGGTTTTTTCTGTCCAGTATTTCAATCAGAATTTGCGTTCATGGTGGAACCGTGATGGAACTAAGAAGCCCATACAATTGTTTGAAAAGGCTGCAGAAGAATACCATTCCATTTTGCGCCGGGTAAAAGAATTTGAATTTGAACTGGGCCGGGACGCGGCTGCTGCCGGTGGTGAACAATATGCCGATCTCTGCGCACTTGCTTTCAGACAGGCGGTATCAGCGCATACTATCGTTGAAAGCCCGGAAAAGGAGCTGCTGTTTTTATCAAAAGAAAACTATAGCAATGGATCCATCAATACGGTGGATATAACCTATCCTTCATCACCCTTGTTTCTGATTTATAATCCGGATTTATTAAAAGGCATGTTGAATGGGATTTTTTATTACAGCGAAAGCGGGCGATGGAAAAAGCCCTATCCGGCCCATGATATTGGACCCTATCCCATTGCGAATGGTCAAACTTATGGTGAAGACATGCCGGTGGAGGAGGCGGGAAATATGCTGCTGACTACCGCAGCCATTTGTTATGCCGAAGGAAAGGGTGATTATGCGAAAAAGCATTGGGCGACGCTGAGTACCTGGGCCTCGTATCTGGAAAAAGAAGGTCTGGATCCCGCCAATCAGCTCTGCACGGATGATTTTGCAGGGCATCTTGCCAGGAATGCAAACCTGTCTGTAAAAGCGATTGTGGCTTTGGGCGCCTATGGCAAAATGGCCCAAATGCTGGGAGATCAGAACCTGGCTGAGCGATACAGCGGGCTGGCAAAACAAATGGCGCTTGAATGGATGAAAATGGCCGATGCCGGAGATCATTATGCGCTCACATTTGATGATAAAAACACCTGGAGCCAGAAATACAATCTGATTTGGGATAAAGTGTTAGACCTGCAGATCTTCCCCCAATCGGTTTATCAGAAAGAATTAGAATGGTACCAGACCAAAATAAATGAATTCGGGCTGCCGCTCGACAACCGGAAAACCTATACAAAGTCGGACTGGATTATCTGGTCGGCCAGCTTATCCGATAACAGGCTTGTTTTCGACCGGTTGGTAAATCCGCTTTATCGCTATGTTGCTGAAACCCCCGACAGGGTTCCATTATCCGACTGGCATGAAACAACCAATGGGCGTAAAGTAGGTTTTCAGGCCAGAAGTGTAGTGGGCGGATATTTCATGAAGCTATTGAAGGACCGATGGATTCCGCGCGAAAAAACAGCATTCCAGGTGGCCGCTCCCTGGGATTCCTTATACGATGTTCGCTCTGATCTGGCCATTGTTTATGGGGTGAACGATGCCGGCGGTAATTTTGAGGAGAGAGTGAAAGGCTGGCGTGATAAAGGGTATGGAGTTCATTTTATGACAGGCATTGCCTGGGGTCAGTATCAGGATTATTTTACGGGGAAGTTTGATGGTAAAACACATTTTGAAGATGGCCAGGTAAAACGCGATGGTGAAACAATCTGGCATGGAAAAGACGTTCCCTATATCGTTCCTTCAAAATCATTTATTAATTACCTCAAAACACATGCGAAAAAAGCCATCGATGCGGGAGTAAGCGCCATTCATCTGGAAGAACCCGAGTTCTGGACCGCTGCCGGATATAGCGCTTCCTTTAAATCGGAGTGGAAAAATTTCTATGGCAGCGATTGGATAGCCCAGCATGAATCGCCCAATGCTACCTATCTTTCTTCCAAGCTGAAGCACCACCTATACGAAAACGCGCTGAAGGAAATGTTCACCTATATTAAAACCTACAGCCTTCAGCAGGGCAAAGACGTAAAATGTTATGTGCCTACCCATTCGCTCATAAACTATTCCTCCTGGGGAATTGTAAGTCCGGAAGCCAGCCTTTCATCCATAGAAACAATGGATGGATATATTGCGCAAGTCTGGACCGGCACTTCACGCGATCCGGTTTTTTACAACGGAGTAAAAAAAGAACGGGTTTTTGAAAACGCCTTCCTCGAATATGGTTCGATGGTTTCCATGACGGCGCCTACGGGCCGGAAAATCTTTTTTCTTACCGATCCGATCGAAGACTGGCCCCGCAACTGGGATGATTATAAAAGAAACTATCAGGCCACTTTTACCGCCAAACTATTATACCCGCAGGTGGCTGATTATGAAGTGATGCCCTGGCCCAATAGAATTTATAAAGGGAAGTTTCGGATGGAAAACTCGGAAGTTCCCCAGGGCATTCCTCCTGCTTATGCTACCCAGATGCAGGTGATGGTAAATGCCCTGAACCAGATGCCGCTTTCATCAGATTCGCTCAATGGCAGCAGAGGCATTGCTGCGCTGATATCGAATTCGATGATGTTCCAGCGCTTCCCGGTTCATAACGGTTATGATGACCCGCAGCTGTCGAATTTCTATGGAATCATCCTTCCACTGTTGAAAAGAGGAATTCCGGTGGAAACGGTTCATATGGAAAATCTGCATGCACCCGATGCACTGAAGGATCTGAACTTGCTGATCATGACCTATGCAAGCATGAAACCGCTGAAAGAAAGCTACCACGCGGTTTTAAATGAATGGGTCAGAAATGGAGGCGTGCTGATTTACTATGGCAGCGATAAGGATCCGTTCCAAACCGTAACGGAATGGTGGAATACCGGCAGCAATAAATACAAAACTCCCTCGCAGCATCTCTTTGAAATGCTGGGCGTTTCGGAAACAAATAAAATTCAGCCGATCGGAAAAGGTTTTGTTCTGGTTGTTCAGAAAGATCCAAAAGAAATTGTAATGAATAAAGATGCCGATGCGGAGTTTTTGCAAATGGCAGGCGATGCTTATTTGCGTGCAACAGGGAAAAGGCTGGAGCTCAAAAATTATTTTACCCTTCAAAGAGGTCCATACATTATATCAGCGGTTATGGATGAATCGGTAAGTAGTAAATCTCATATTATCAGCGGGCCGGTCATAGATCTTTTCAACCCTTCATTGCCAGTGCTGAGTGAAAAGGAAATCCGGCCGGGGGAGCAGGCCTTTCTTTATGATCTGAAAGCATTGCGCGACGAAGAGCCCCGGGTGCTGGCGGCTGCGGCAAGGATCTACGATGAAAAATTTGATGGCTTTAAATATTCATTTCATGCAAAATCGCCCTCATCCACCATCAATTCCATGCGCGTGAAGCTTCCTGCGGCGCCGCTACGGGTTGAAGGGAGCATTGCCGCAACGGAGATCAAACAGGAATGGAGTTCCGAATCAAAAACACTCTGGCTGCAGTTCCCGAACTATAGTTCCGGAGTACAAATTACCATAACAGTTCAATAAGAACCGAGACCCGATTAATAACCAAACATTATTATCAGCGATGAAGATGAAAAAATGGATTGCCACGATTTGTTGCCTCGTATTATCTGTAACGGGAGGCCAGGTACTGAACGCACAGGATCTTGTAAAATATGTGAATACCCTGCAGGGTACCAATTCCACCCACGATCTTACCCGCGGAAATACCTATCCAACCACAGCCCTTCCATTTGGCATGCATACCTGGACCCCTCAAACCGGGCATAATGGGGATGGATGGAAGTATGAATACCATAAATATTCGATCCGTGGATTTCAGCAGGCGCATCAATGCAGTTCATGGTCGAACGACTATGCGGTATTTTCGCTGATGCCGGTTATCGGGTACCTTACGGTAGGTGAAGAACACCGGGCATCAGCCTTCAGGCACGAAAAGGAGATCGGGAAACCACATTATTACAGTGTTCAGCTCGAGAACGGAATTCATACCGAGATCTCGCCCACAGAAAGGGGAGCGCATCTCCGTTTCAGTTATCCGGATTCCGAAAAATCGTTTCTGGTTCTGGACGGCTATACGGGAATCAGTGCGGTCCAAATTCATCCGGAGCAAAGGATGATCACCGGTTTTGTAAATAATGGCCGGGGTTTTAAGGAAGGGTACAAGAATTTCTTTGTGTTAAAATTCGATCAGCCGATCCTGGATTATGGTACCTGGGAAAATCAGAAAAATACGATTCGCGAAAAATCAGTTTCAGATGAAGGCAGGGGCAAAGGCGCGTACCTGCAATTTGCCGATGGTGCAAAAGTTCAGGTGAAAGTTGCTTCTTCTTACATCAGCCCGGAACAGGCCTTATTAAACCTTGAACGGGAACTGGGTGCGGATAACAGTCTGGAACAAACGAAAACCAGGGCTGAAGAAATCTGGAATAAGCATCTCTCAAAAATTCTGGTGGAAGGCGATAGTGAAGAAGACAAAGCCACTTTTTATTCCTGTTTCTTCCGGGCCAGTTTGTTCTCCCGTAAATTTTATGAGCTTGATGCCGATGGTAATCCTTATTATTTCAGTCCTTTTAATGGCAAAATCTACAAAGGGTACATGTTTACGGATACGGGACTATGGGATACGTTCCGGGCTCAGTTTCCGCTTAACGCGCTTTTATATCCGGAGATGCATGGCCGCTATATGCAGGCTTTACTGGCAGCGCAGGAGCAATGCGGATGGCTGCCCTCCTGGTCATTCCCCAACGAACAGGGAAGTATGATCGGCAATCATGCTATCTCCCTTCTGGCAGATGCATGGGTTAAGGGCATTCGCAGCTTCGACCCGGTTCAGGCCCTTAAAGCCTATCATCATGAAGCCAATAATAAAGGCCCCTGGGGTCCGGCAAACGGACGGCATGGCCACGAGGATTATAACAGCATCGGATACGTATCGTACCCTCGTTTCGGTGAGGCAACTTCCAAAACACTTGAATATGCATACGATGATTTTTGCGGTTATGCTTTGGCGAAAGCTTCCGGAAATGAGAACCTGTTTCCCGCTTTCGGGAAAAATATGTTTAACTATAAAAATGTTTTTGATTCCACCACCGGTTTTATGCGTGGCCGGCACCGCAATGGCGAATGGAAACAGCCTTTCGATCCGGTAGAGTGGGGTGGCCCTTATACCGAAGGCAATGCCTGGCATTGGATCTGGTCGGTTTTTCACGACGTAAAAGGCCTGATTGGCCTGATGGGCGGCAAGGAAAACTTCAATAAAAAAATGGATTCGGTATTTACTATGCCTTCAACGGTGCGGGTAGGTACTTATAACCGTTTTATTCACGAGATGGCTGAAATGGTAATGGCCGACATGGGCCAATACGCGCATGGCAATCAGCCCATCCAGCATATGGCGTACCTGTATAATTATTCAGGTCAGCCCTGGAAAACCCAGTTCCGGGTTCGTGAAATCATGCGCAAGCTGTACAATGCCACAGAAAACGGATATCCGGGCGATGAAGATCAGGGCCAAACCAGTTCATGGTATGTATTAAGCGCCATGGGCTTTTACAGTGTTTGTCCCGGCACCGATCAGTACGTGGTGGGAAGCCCTATGTTTAAGAAGATTACCATCACCCTGGAAAACGGCAATCAGTTCGTGATCGATGCGAAAAAGAATGATCATAGCCGGCCGTATATTGGATCGGCCAAATTAAATGGGAAGACATTCACCCGAAATTTCCTGCGCCATGAAGAACTGGTGAACGGGGGAAAACTGGAAATGAAAATGCAAAACGCTCCCAATACCAGTCGCGGTACGAAGGATATTGATAAGCCATTTTCTGTTTCCGACGAAAATTAACAGGGTTTAAATGCCGCCGCCGGGAATTTTCAGCTTTTGAATAAGCCCGGCGGCTTTTTATCCAATTCATACAAAACATAATAATCTCGTAACATACAGCCCGGCGGGAGCCGGAATGAAAGCCCGTACTTTTGCATTTTAATTGAAAGAATTCCATTTTCATATAATTATGTAATGGAATCATTTTTGCATGTTAATTCTGTAAATCGATGTAATGGAGTATAGTCGAAGGTCTTTTATTATACTCTTCCTGTTCATTTGTTTCACCTTCTCTTCCTGTTTTAGACAATACAGAGGCCGGATCAGCATCGACGGCTCCAGTTCGGTGTATCCCATTACTGAGGCGGTAGCGGAAGAATTTCGCAATAAAAATCCAGATATCCGGATAACGGTAGGGGTTTCCGGAACGGGCGGCGGCTTTAAAAAATTTGCCCGCGGCGAAACCGATATCAGTAATGCATCCCGCCCAATCAGGGGATCCGAAATCGAAGACTGCATTGCCAATGGAGTGCATTTCATTGAAATTCCCGTTGCATATGATGGGCTGGCGATTGTTGTCAACCCCGGGAATGATTTTGTAGATCACCTGACCATTGAAGAATTAAAAAAAATCTGGGAGCCTGCGGCCCAGGAAAAAATCCGTTCCTGGAAACAGGTAAGGCCTGAATTTCCCGACCTGCCGCTGCGTTTGTACGGAGCCGGAACATCTTCCGGTACCTACGACTATTTTACCGAAGCGGTTGTTGGAAAAGCAAAATCCTCCCGTGGCGATTATACGGCCAGCGAGGATGATAATGTATTGGTGCAGGGCGTTTCTTCCGATCCCGGGGGCCTGGGTTTTTTTGGACTCGCTTATTATGAAGAAAACAAATCGATGCTGAAATTACTTTCAATTGATGCGGGCAAGGGCCGGATCTTTCCCTCCGATTCCACCGTTAGCGATGGAACTTATGCGCCTTTATCAAGGCCTGAATTTATCTATATCAATCTGAATTCGGCATCATCGCCCGTAGTGCAGGATTTTGTGGCGTTTTACATGCAAAACGCTTCGGTTCTTGTGAAAGAAGTTGGATATGTGCCGCTTCCGGAATCAGTATATGAAATGGCTTATAAACGTTTTCTGAATAAAAAAGAAGGGTCTATGTTTACGAACCGCACCACCGTGGGCGCCGATCTTTTAAAACTATTAAGCGAGGACTAATTGATGAACCGGCACAAGAAAGAAAAGCTGATAGAAACAGTGATGCTGATGTGCAGCATGGTATCGGTGCTAACCACGGCCGGCATCATTCTGGTACTATCCATTGAAGCTGTAAAATTCTTTTCCGAAGTTTCCGTATTTGATTTTTTGACCGATACCCAATGGACGCCATTATTTACAGACCAGCACTTTGGCATTCTTCCATTATTGTCGGGAACCTTGCTAACCACCGCGATCGCCATTCTTTTTGCGGTGCCTGTTGGATTGATGATTGCTGTTTACCTGAATGAATATGCGTCGCGCCGCTTTACGGCCATTGTAAAACCGGTGCTGGAGATCCTCGCTTCGATCCCTACTGTTGTATATGGCTTTTTTGCGCTTCAGTTTGTAACTCCGTTGCTTCAGAAATTTATTCCCGGTTTGGGTGGCTTTAATGCGTTATCGCCCGGGTTGGTGATGGGTGTAATGATCATTCCATACATTACCTCGCTAAGTGAAGATGCGCTCCGTGCCGTTCCGGGATCTTTGCGGGAGGCTTCATACGGAATGGGTGCTACCCGTTTTCAAACTGCTTTCCGGGTAATGGTTCCGGCAGCGTCTTCGGGCATTATTGTTTCCGTTATTCTGGCGGTTTCAAGAGCTTTGGGAGAAACCATGATAGTGGCCATTGCGGCCGGGCAGGAGCCCAAGCTGACTTTCAACCCGAAGGAATCGGTGGAAACCATTACAACCTATATAGTTCAGGTTAGCATGGGCGATGTGCCGCAGGATTCGCTGGAATACAGAACCATTTTTGCCGCCGGCCTTACCTTGTTTTTATTTACCTTTTTGTTGAACAATATCAGTTTCTGGATTCGTAAAAAATTTCAGAATAAATATGAATAGAAAGACGGACTATAGCGGAGCAAGAATGAAAGACAGGATATTTCAATATGTATCGCTGTTTTTTACTGTATTTGCTCTTTTGATCCTGTTGGTGTTGCTGGTAGATATTTTTTCCAAAGGCCTGGGTAGAATCAACTGGAGCTTTTTTACCAATCTGCCTTCACGCCACGCCGAAAAAGCCGGGATAATGACAGCCCTGGCGGGAATGGTTTCGTTGTTGTTCTTTACGGTGATCGTAGCGCTGCCGATTGGAATTTTGGCTGGCGTTTACCTGGAGGAGTATGGCAAAAAAAGGAAAATCGCCCATTTTATTGAAATTAATATTTCGAATCTGGCCGGTGTGCCTTCCGTTATCTACGGAATCCTGGGGATCACGCTTTTTGTACGCCTGATGGGCCTTGGAAACAGTTTGCTGGCCGGTGCTTTTACGCTGGCATTGCTGATCCTTCCGGTGATCATTGTATCTACCCGCGAAGCCATCCGGGCAGTGCCGGGATCGTTGCGGGAAGCGTCTTACGGTATGGGAGCAACGAAATGGCAAACAACCAGCCGGGTGGTGATACCTTCTGCCATGGGCGGTATATTAACCGGGATAATTTTATCTGTTTCCAGGGCGGTGGGCGAAACGGCCCCGCTCCTGGTAATTGGCGCGCTGGTGTATGTTCCATTTATACCGGAAGGTCCAAATGATCAGTTCACCACATTACCAATCCAGATTTTCAACTGGGTTTCAAGGCCGCAGGCAGCATTCATGGTAAATGCCGCTGCGGGAATTATTGTATTGCTGATCATCACATTTATGCTAAATGCACTGGCAATATATTTCCGGAATAACTGGTATAAAAAAATGAGAACTTAGGTATGCTTAAACTGGAAACCAGGAACGCGAATTTATGGTATGGACCGAAACATGCATTAAAGGATATTTCCATTGGGATTGATGCCAATACGGTCACCGCTTTTATCGGGCCCTCGGGTTGCGGAAAGTCAACATTGCTACGTTGTTTCAACCGCATGAACGATTTAATTGAAAGCGCGGTGATCAAGGGTGAGTTCTTGCTCGACAATAAAGGCATTTATTCGGATATGGATGTGTACGAATTGCGGAAGCGGGTGGGGATGGTGTTTCAAAAACCCAATCCATTTCCGAAATCGATTTATGAAAATGTGGCCTTCGGACTAAGAATTTTGGGCGAAAATAACAAAGCGGTACTGAATGATAAGGTTGAAAAATCGCTTCGAAATGCGGCCCTATGGGAAGAAGTAAAAGACAGCCTGCATAAATCTGCCCTTTCACTTTCGGGAGGTCAGCAGCAGCGTTTGTGCATAGCCCGTACTTTAGCGGTGGAGCCTACCGTTGTATTGATGGATGAACCGGCCTCCGCACTTGATCCGATTTCAACGGCGAAAATCGAGGATCTGATTTATCAGTTACAAAACGAAATTACAATCGTTATTGTAACTCATAACATGCAGCAGGCCGCCAGGATCAGTACAAAAACCGCTTTCTTTTACATGGGTGAACTGATAGAATTTGATGAAACCGACAAGGTGTTTACAAATCCCGAAAAAGAAAAAACCCAAAACTACATTACCGGCCGCTTTGGTTAAAACATTTTAATATGACACGATTACAGGAAGAATTGAAACTATTGCGGGAAAGCCTTACGGATATGGCGAACCTGGTAAAACTGCAGCTCCATAAAAGCGTTTATTCTTTACTGGAAGTGGATGAAGACCTTGCCAACGAGGTTTTATACAACGAAAAGCGGGTTAACGCGTTTGAACTGAAAAACGACAGTGATTGTGAACGGATCTTCACCCTCCTGAACCCGATGGCCAATGATATGCGATTTGTATTTTCAACATTAAAGATTAATGCGGACCTTGAACGGATCGGGGATTATGCGGAAGGAATTGCCAAACTGGTTTTGCATGGCCATAAGTCTTTTGATAATGCGCTTGTCGAAAGAATCAGAGTGAAAGAAATGGCAGATGCGGCCCTGATCATGATGAATGAGGCCACCCGGGCTTATAGCGAAGACGATACCAAACTCGCCCGTTCAATTTTTGCAAAAGACATGTTGCTGAATGAAATCAATCGCGACGCGTCGTATGCTGCTGAAGATTACATAAAAGCAAACCACGATAAAATTCAGCAGGCTTTATTACTAATTTCAATCGTTCGCAAACTGGAAAGGGTGGGAGATCATATCACCAATATTGCGGAAGAAATTATCTTTTATAAAGAAGCGAAGGTGTTGAAACATGTAGATAAACGCGATAAGGGTGCCATGGAATGAAAGATCGCTTTCGATAAACAATGATAATGTGCAAATGTGCCAATGTGCTAATGTGATAATATGCCCATCAGTAGTGTCCGGGTAAAATGTATTCCCTGGGCCTCGGAAGAAATCCGTTAAGAAAATTGAAACGGACGGCGTAAAATAAAAACAGTTGTTACCGAAGCCCGGAGATGATTCTTTGCTCGTAAGTCCTACTGGCGCTGTGTTATATTGATTAGCTGTGACTTGTTTTTATTTAGCCGGAAGTTTCAATTTTTAGGATTTATTCCGGAGCCCGATTTTTTTACTCCACTTTTTTTCTAAAAAAAAGTGGAAGGGGTCATTTGTAATGGCTGCTCGTAACCTACTGTTGATACAGGTTTCAAATAAATTGAAAATTATTACCCGGCCAGTAATG
>JAEZAY010000196.1 GCA_023427575.1 Bacteroidota bacterium
TAAAGCCGCTCTGGCTGCCCCAACCTGGCCCGATATAAATGGATCGATCATCCCCTCACGGATGTTTCATAAGGGTTATTTGCGCAGCCTGATTGAAAACAAGATCACGGTACATTTTTTCCATCGGAGCATTGCTTACCTGCTTCTGATAATCAGCATTTTTTATACGATTAAGCTATACCGGTATAAGGCCGGCTCAGGAGCTTTCCGGAAAGCCAGAATTTACCCGATGATCCTGATTTCCGTTCAATTGCTTCTTGGGATATTTTCCGTTCTTACCGCCCGGGGAATCATTCCTAATCAATGGGGCATTTTTGAATGGATGGCACAGCTTCATCAGATCGTTGGGATGATATTGCTGCTCAGCTTCATTCATATTTATTATCTCTGTTCGGGAAATCCCGTTCTTCGTTCTTATCAGGAACCGCCATGACAATCTGGCGCTATCTGCTTCTCTGAGATAATTCCTATCCCTTTTCTTCGTTCAGATATAAGGCCGCGTGCATTTTATATCGCCTGAACTTTAATTACATTAGCTGAAGCAGACCTTATAGGAAATGAAAAAAATCGCCTCAGGTATCTATCACTCTTTTCCAGTGCAACTGGTGCTGTTGCATTTACAGAAATTTCAGGTTCTGCTGATATTCTGGTTTATACTGTTTAGCACCATCAGCGGGAATTTTATGCATAGTTATGGAGCCGATTCCCTTTTTCTCGCGCCCGAATACATGGGAAAAGTGGATGCCATCAGTAGCGCCATACTTGGAGTGGCCATTGGAATTTTTATAATGAGCTGGAACATTACAACCTTTATCCTGTTCAGCCGGCATTTCCGTTTCCTGGCAACTACCTCCAATCCATTTTTGAAGTATTGCATCAACAATGCAGTGATCCCGCTGATATTCCTGATCTATTTTTTAATAAGAGCGATTTATTTTACGGGATCACGCGAACTGATGTCGGGCTGGGAAATCAGTTTGCTGGTTGCCGGCTTTACGGGCGGGCTTACCCTCCTGATCGCCATTTCTTTTCTGTACTTTTTCCGTGCCGATCGTTCCATTGTGCGCCGGCTCAGTCCGATGCTTGGCCCGCCCGGGGTAAGACCATTGCGCCGAAACCGGCATAAAGTAAGCGGCAGCAGACTGATAAGAGTAGAATACTATCTGAATGCCATTTTAAAAGTAAAAAAGCCCCGCGAAGTGGGACACTATAGTCCCGATTTTATCGAAACCATTTTCAACCGGCATCATTTCGCCGCGGTTGTATCTATTTTTATCGCCTTTCTTTTTTTGATCCTGATCGGCTTTAACCTTGACTCACCCTTTTTTCAACTACCAGCCGCTGCCGGCATTACAATCTTTTTTGCAATCCTGATTGCCTTATCCGGCGCTTTCTCCTATTTTCTTCAGAGTTGGAGTATGGTTGTTCTCATTGTACTGCTTATCGGTTTTAATCAATTGTATAAATACGGAGTAATAGACCCGAGTAATAAAGCCTATGGACTGAATTATAATGATCGGGAAAGCCGCCCATCCTATACAAGGGAAGCATTAATGGCATTAAGTTCCGAATCGAATACCCTGATGGACAAACGAAATATGCTGGAGATCCTCAACCGCTGGAAAAAAAAGCAGGGGGTTGAGAAACCAAAACTTTTCCTCGTCAGTACATCGGGTGGCGGAAACAGAAGTGCAGCTTTCACAATGAATGTTCTTCAAAAGCTAGACAGCCTGAGCGGCGGAACCCTTATGGATAAAACCTTTCTGATCACCGGGGCTTCCGGCGGAATGCTGGGCGCCACTTATTTCCGGGAGCTATCAGCAAGAAGAGGCAATGAAATTAACCCCTCCAATCGCCAGTATGCTGAAGATATTTCAGAAGACCTGCTGAATCCCCTTTTCACTTCCTTTGTGGCCAGGGATCTTGCTTCCCCGGCACAGAAATTCAGGGTAGGAAATTATGAATATATCAAAGACAGGGGTTATTCATTCGAACAAAAGCTAAATGCCAATACCCGAGGATTGCTGAATAAACAATTGCGCGATTATGCCGAAGATGAGCGTTCTGCCAGAATTCCGCTGGTTATGTTCAATTCCGTTGTAACAAGAGACGGACGGAAGATGATCATCAGCACCCAGCCGGTTCGGTTTTTAATGCGGCCGGTTTTACATGAATCGGAATCTGTTCAGCCGGAGGCCGATGCCATCGACTTCCAGTCGTTTTTTTCTAACCAGGATCCCATGAATCTGCGCATACTCACAGCCATGCGCATGAACGCAACTTTCCCCTATGTGCTTCCGAATGTATGGCTGCCTTCCAGTCCGGTTATAGATGTGATGGATGCCGGTTTACGTGATAATTACGGACCCGAGACCGCCATCCGATTTCTGCAGGTGTTTCGCGACTGGATTCTCGAAAATACCAGCGGGGTTGTTGTGATCCAGATCCGCGACCGGAAAGAAGGCGGCTGGGAGCATCCCTTCACTTCTGAAAATATTTCTGAAATTTTTACCAGGCCCATGCTGCTGCTTCAGTACAACTGGTATAAAATGCAGGAGTACAGTCAGAACGACCTGTTCAGCTTTGCCGATGATTACCTTAACGGTACACTAACAAGGATCAACTTTCAATATATCCCGGAAAAAAAAGATGAAGGAGCCGCGCTGAACTTTCATCTTACCAAAAGTGAAAAAATAAATATTGCCAAAGCACTGGAAAGCGAAATTAACAACGCCTCCTTTCTGGAGTTTAAAAAAATGATTCTGCCTTCACAGGCTCCGGCTGCATTAGCAGGAAGGCCTTCGGGCGAATATTAATGATGAGTTCCGCCGCTGATTCCTGAGGCTCACCATCAATATGAACAGGAGCGAGATCGTGGTTTTTGATCACCAGGGAATCGGCCTGGAAATAGATTATATTCCTTTTTTCAATATGGTCGGTAATATCGTGCAGTGTGTTGATACCCGTTAGTTGGCCAAGTATGGAAAAGGGAAGCATCAGCTTGTTCATGTTATTTACCACAACAATGTCCAGCAGTCCATCATACAGGCTCGCCTGGGGCGCGATGATAAAATTGTTTCCAAACTGGTTTCCGTTGGCTATGCTTATAAAAAACGCCGCTGTTTTAAACGAGTTTTCCTTGTTCTGCACGGTGAAAGAAAAGGGTTTGGCCTTAAAATAGTTGATTGCCGAAAGTTTTATGTAGGTCTGTAGTCCCCGGGTACGCGCAACCGAAAAATCGTGAGCTACCTGAGCATCAAATCCGATTCCGCAAAGCATGCATGAAAACTTTCCATTAATATAAAACCCGTCTACCGGAGATGCATACCCGTGGAAAATAATCTCCAGTGCCTTTGAGGCCGAAACCGGAATTTTTGCCGCCAGCGCCAGGCCGTTCCCGGAGCCAAGCGGTATTATTCCAATTCGAATATTGGTATTGAGCAGCGCTCCTGTTACCGCGCTCACCGATCCATCGCCGCCGCAGATCACCACATCGGTAATCTCTTCGCTGCTAATTTTCCGTTTCAGTTCCGAATAATCACCAGCCGCGTTTGTATAACCGATTTCATATGGAATACCTTTTGCCTGCGTTCGGGAGCGGATCGTTCTTAGAACTGCCTGTTTTTCGCTGGTTCCCGAAATCGGGTTGATCAGATATATGATTTTTCGTTGCTGCATGGATGGAATCTGCCTCTGTTATAAGTCGGGCACAAAGGTAGAGGAAGCATTCAGAACCCGGCCATCCTAAAACCAGCACTACATTTTCAGCAGGGCACTGCCCCAGGTAAAGCCGCTTCCAAATGCAGCCAGGCAAATAAGATCGCCTTTCATTATAAGACCCTTTTCCCAGGCCTCGCAAAATGCAATGGGTATGGAAGCCGCCGTTGTATTGCCATAACGCTGGATATTGTTGTACACCTGCTCATCGCGCAGATTCAGCCTTTGCTGTACAAACTGGCTGATCCGCAGGTTTGCCTGATGGGGAATCAGCATTTTCAGATTTTCGGGACTATAGCCATTGGTTTGCAATGCCTCCATAATTACTTCCGGAAATTTTACCACTGCCTTTTTAAAAACCGCCTGACCGTCCATGTATGGAAAATTCTGCGCCTTCTCAATCATCTCATGGCTCATAAATAATTTTCCGATCTCGGCATCATCAAAATCGGCCAGTGGATGATCAGTCCAATGGTTCGCATGAGTGCCGGGGTTATACATGGCCAGCAGTTCCGCGTTTTCGCCATCACAGTGCAAATGGGTGCTTAAAATGCAACTGTTTTCATCTTCGGATGGTTGAAGCAGAACGGCGCCGGCTCCATCACCGAATATGGCCGAAATATTACGGCCACGGGTACTGAAATCAAGTCCGAACGAATGTTTTTCGCTACCAATGATCAGGATATTCCTGTACATGCCCGAACGAATGAACTGGTCGCCGATGCTGAGAGCATAAATAAATCCACTGCACTGATTCCTGACATCCAGTGCTCCCACCTCTTTCATCTTCAGCGCTCTTTGCACCAGCACCCCGCATCCCGGGAAATAATAATCAGGGCTTAAAGTGGCAAAAATGATGAAATCGACTTCTTCTGCGCTGCTTCCTGCATTTTTCAATGCCGCTTTTGCCGCTTCAATGCCCATGGTAGCTGTGGTTTCTCCGGTACGATCGGCATAACGCCTTTCTTCAATGCCGGTTCTTTCGCGGATCCATTCGTCGCTGGTATCCATATAGCGGGTAAGATCCTGATTGGTAACAATGTTCTCCGGAAGGTATTTCCCGATCCCTGCAATTCGTGATCTTTTCATATTTCTGAGTTTTCTGGGTGGAATTTACAAGCCAAGGGAGACTAAAAATTCCGCCATTTTTTCTTCCACGGTTTGAATGTCTTTTGATTTAATATAAGATCCGATTACATGATGGCCGGCTGTAGGAATGGCAATTGCCTTTTTTAAATGCGGGGCGGTTCCCAATTGATTGAACATGTTCAGCATGGCAGACACTTTAACCACATTATCCTGATGCAGTTCATCCCTGTAATAATATAACATCAGCAACGGCTGGGTTACCCGGCGATACGTGTCTTCCGTCATCGCCGTTTCCAACATTTCCTGCAATTGCACGGCCGCTTCAAGCCGGTATGGATAATTCCAGTATTGTTTGTGCAGGGCCGAGGTATCAGATGAATAGATGTATTTAGATCCGGTAACCGAGCGGGCAATATGCAGGCCCCAGGGGGTATTCAATAACCACGCATTCGGATCGTTGATTTCAATATTGGGAGATAGCAGGATCAGGCCCGCAATATCGCGCTGCGAAGCGGCAAGCATCAGGGCCAGGGTGCCTCCGGTGGAAGTGCCGATCAGTATTACGCGTTTACCGATCTGGCGCCCGATGGCAAAGGCTTCTTTTGCAGAGCTCCAGTATTTGTCGGGGTTGAGGTTGATCAGTTGGTCTGTAGTATCAATTCCATGTTCGGCCAGGCGGCTCAGATAAAGATTGCATCCGAATTTTTTTGCCAGGTTGCGGTGAATGGGTTCTCCTTCCGCTTGCGAAGCGGAAAAGCCATGCAGGTAAACAATTGAAAACTCCGTTTGCTGCCGAATTGAATCATTGGCCCAGATGATCCGGGCTTCATTGTCTTTTTTGATACGATGCATATTTTCCTTGTTGCGGATCGCTTCCTCCAGTTGGGGCAGACTGGTATTGAATACCGGGATCGATGGATCATAGCCTGAGCTGGCGGGCCGGGGGCCAATCAGATATATAATTAAAATAGCAAGAGGAAGAAAAATTAGCCAGCGTTTTCGGCCTTTGGCAAGCATTTGAACGTTAATTTAGGGTTGTAAACAGCGATTTCGTTATGAATCAGGATACCGGAAAGTATATATTATTTACGGGTCTGGCAATAATCATTATTGGCCTGATCATATATTTTTTCCATAACAAATTGCACTGGATAGGTAAGCTGCCTGGCGATATCCGGGTTGAAAGAGCGAACTTCCGTTTTTACTTTCCCATCACCACCATGATCCTGTTCAGTATCATCGCTTCGGTCATCATTGCACTCATCCGCCGGATATTTTAACAAAAAACCAATTCCGGGTCGAAAAAAAATCATTAACCATAAATATCTAATAATCTACAGATTATATAAA
Source organism: Bacteroidota bacterium (assembly GCA_023427575.1). Classification (GTDB taxonomy): domain Bacteria; phylum Bacteroidota; class Bacteroidia; order Chitinophagales; family Chitinophagaceae; genus Flavitalea. The sequence continues at coordinate 6,157 of JAEZAY010000196.1, forward strand.
AAATATTTATTTAGCCGGAATTGTTTCGACCATTTCAAATGCTAATTGTGCCCCAACTTCTTGTAAGCCACTCATTTTGACGTACATTTGCGCCCCGTTAAGCTGGTCTGACCCTTGCATACCATCATTAGCAATTCATAATAAAAATATTTCAAGGAACTCGGTTTATGGAAATCAGAAATATAGCGATCATCGCCCACGTTGACCATGGAAAAACAACTTTGGTTGATAAAATACTACATCAAACAAATGTTTTCCGGTCGAACCAGGAAACCGGTGACCTGATTATGGACAGCAATGATCTTGAAAGGGAAAGGGGAATTACTATTTTTAGTAAAAACGCAGCCGTAATTTACAAAGGTGTAAAAATCAATGTTATTGATACCCCCGGCCACTCCGATTTTGGGGGTGAGGTTGAAAGGGTATTGAAAATGGCCGATGGCGTAATTCTGCTGGTGGATGCGTTTGAAGGCCCGATGCCTCAAACCCGCTTTGTACTTCAAAAAGCCCTTCAGCTAAACCTGAAACCCATTGTGGTAATTAACAAGGTGGACAAGCCGAATTGCCGTCCTGATGAAGTGCACGATGCCGTTTTTGAATTGTTCTTCAACCTCGATGCATCGGAAGAACAGCTCGATTTCCCAACTTATTATGGATCGGGTAAAAATGGCTGGTTCAACGATTCTTTAACTCCCAGCGATAATATTGATCCGCTGCTGGACGGAATCCTGAAATATGTTCCGGCTCCAAAGGTTGCCGAAGGGTATTTGCAAATGCAGATCACTTCCCTGGATTATTCCTCTTTCCTGGGCCGGATTGCCGTGGGAAAAGTGACCAGGGGCAGTATTAAAGAAGGACAGGCCATCGCATTGATGCAGGCTGATGGCAGCATCAAAAAATCAAAAGTTAAAGAACTCTATATTTTCGAATCGCTGGGCAAGAAAAAAGTTACTGAGGTGATCGCGGGCGATATCTGCGCAGTGGTGGGTCTTGAAGACTTTAATATCGGTGATACCATTGCCGATGCTGAGAACCCGGAAGCTTTGCCTGTAATTAGTGTAGACGAACCAACCATGAGCATGCTGTTCAGCATCAACAACTCGCCTTTCTTTGGAAAGGATGGTAAATTCGTTACTTCCCGCCACCTGCGCGACAGGCTGATGAAAGAAACGGAAAAAAACCTGGCATTACGGGTTGAAGATACCGATGGCGCAGATAGCTTTAATGTATTCGGCCGGGGGATTCTTCATCTTGGAATCCTGATTGAAACCATGCGCCGCGAAGGGTATGAGTTGACCGTTGGACAACCGCAGGTGATCGTAAAAGAGATCGACGGCAAAAAACACGAACCCTATGAAACCCTGGTGGTTGACGTTCCTTCCGAGTATAGCGGTAAAGTGATAGACCTGGTTACACAGCGCAAAGGCGAAATGCTGATCATGGAAAGCAAGGGCGAAATGCAGCATTTGGAATTTGAAATACCTTCCAGAGGATTGATCGGACTGCGTTCGCAAATGCTAACGAATACAGCCGGAGAAGCGGTTATGGCGCATCGTTTTAACGAATACAAACCCTGGAAAGGACCCATCCCGGGCAGAAACAATGGCGTATTGATTTCTAAAAATCAGGATAAGACAACTGCCTATTCCATTGATAAATTACAGGATCGCGGATCTTTCTTTATTGATCCGGGTGAAGATGTATATGTAGGCCAGATCATTGCCGAGCACATTAAACCGGGCGATCTGATAGTAAACTGTACAGAAGGAAAGAAACTCACGAATATGCGTGCCAGCGGCAGCGATGATTCGGTACGAATTGTTCCCAAAATTCAGATGACACTGGAAGAATGTATGGAATACATTCAGCAGGATGAATGTATTGAGGTAACCCCCAAAAATATTCGCCTTCGTAAAACAATCCTGAATGAAGAAGAGCGGAAGAAATATCAGAAAATGCTGAAAACAGAAGTTGCTTAATAAAAACCCCCGGACTTTATCTCCGGGGGTTTTTTAATTTTTAAAGGTTAAAGTTCCTTTGAAGGAGGGGGCTTTAAAAAACCCTTTGAATAAACTTAATCTGTTTTAAGTCTGGCCTTCCGCTTTTCGTGTTATTTTTGCCAAAACTGCCGCAAATGAAAAAGCTGGGTTTGAAATGGGTTTTTTTCCTGTTTTGCATTTTGTTGTCTTCCGGGCTATGGGCTCAATGTTCCATCTGTACTAAAACGGCCCAGCAACTGGGAGAAAAAACCGGGCATGGGTTAAATGGAGCCATTGTTTACCTGGCTTCCGCTCCATTGTTATTGCTGGGTGTAATTGGCTACAGATGGTGGAAAAGCGAGGCCAAAGAATCCTGATTTTCGATCGCAACCCGGCCCATTCAGAACGATCTAACTTCCTTATTCATGTCTACTATAACCAGGGCAATAAAAAGGCTGGGAATTTTTAAAGGGCTTTCTTCTTACTGGAAACTAAAAAGAAATAAATCCACCTTTCATGTTGCAGAGCTGGATCACCCCATCCAGTTAAGGCCACATACTTCCGACGGCCGGATTTTCAGGCAGATATTTTATGATGGTCAGTATGATATTGAACCGGGATTTCAGCCCCGGTACATCATTGATGCTGGTGCCAATATCGGGCTCTTTGCCGTTCTGGCTGCCAGTCGCTATAAAGAGGCCCGAATCATTTGTGTAGAACCCGATGCCGCGAATTTTCAGATGCTGCAACGCAATACCGCTCCTTACCCAAATATTACCTGCGTAAAAAGTGGAATCTGGAATAAAGAGGTTATTCTGGAAGTGGTAGATGAGGGATATGGCGAATGGGGGATGATGGTAAAAGAGGTAGAGACTGAAAATGAAAATACCATCCGCGCCATTTCAATCGACCAGATTTTAAGCCGGTACCAGATGCCCTATATCGATATTCTGAAACTGGATGTAGAAGGGGCTGAAGCATCTATATTCAGGGATAATTATTCAGAATGGCTGCCCAAAACAAGATTGCTGATCATCGAATTGCACGATTATATGCTTCCTGAAAGCAGTAAAAGTTTTAAAGAAGCCATCGGCCGTTTTAATTTTTCGCATTTTGTTTCGGGAGAAAATCTTTGTTACGTGAATCTGGATTTTCATCAAACTGCTCAGCAAAGCGATAAAGATTAAAGCCTTTCGATTTCATCTGTTTTTCGATTTCACGGTACAATATTTCGCGGTCAACTCCGCGCATTCGCCGCTCCTGAATCAGCAGGTACGCTTTTTCTACCATCAGCCATTGCTTTTTAACCTGCTGAACGGGATGATCTTTCAGTTGAAGAACGGTAGCCAGCAGATCTGCCGTTCCCGCCCTTTCTGTGGCAGTGGTTTTGATGACGGGAATCTCGGTTCCGTTTGCTTCCGCCGGTTTTAATGCAAGCCGCAGGTTGTTAAAAAATTGATCCGCACCGGGGCGATCAGCTTTGTTTACAACGAATATATCCCCGGCTTCCATCAGTCCCGCTTTCATATTCTGAACATCATCGCCCGATTCGGGCACAAGAACCACTACGGTAATATCTGCCAGGCCCGCGATTTCCACTTCCGTTTGACCAACGCCCACCGTTTCAACAAAAATTATATCAAATGGAAATTGTTTCATCAGATCGGTAATCGCGATGATGGCGGGATTTAGCCCGCCCATGGTGCCGCGGCTCGATAATGAGCGAATGAAAACCGAAGGATGATTGTACCATTCGCGCATCCGGATCCGGTCGCCCAACAAAGCTCCATGCCGGAATGGGGAAGATGGATCTATGCAAATGATGCCAACCCTTTTTCCCCCGGCTACAAGATGGCTGATCAGCGCATCCGTAATAGTGCTTTTGCCGGCTCCCGGCGGACCGGTTATTCCGATCAGGGGCTGAGCTTGTTCCGGATTCAGTTCCAGCAGTAAATCAAGATACCCGGGTACCTGGTTTTCAACGAAGGAAATTCCTCTGGCAAGAGCGCGAAAATCACCATCCCTTATCAGGGCTGAAAGTTGATGCATCATGCAAATTAATATTGTTATTTCATCCGCTACAGGTATTGGTCTACGCCTTTTTCACAGCGGATCCGCCCCCCGCTTTTTGTTTGTTGGAGGATCAGCTCGTTTTTATCCAGGTCTTTTCGCTCTGCTTCTTTATGCCATAAATGATAAACGATTCCGCGGAGCTTAAAAAAACTTCGTTGAAGCCCGGCTTTATAAAACCGAAGAACCAGGTCGGTATCTTCACGCCCCCACCCTACAAATTCTTCATCATACCCGTTAACATCAACAAAATCTTTTTTCCAGTAACTCATATTACAGCCGCGGATATTATTCGATTTACGGGTATTGATGAGGGAACTCAAAAGATCAGCAAGGATTTTACTATGCATTCCGTTCAACCTGTTTCGAACTCCCTTACTAAAAAGGGAAGGCAGCTTTCCACTTTCCTTAAAAACGCTGTCGGTCAATTCCTGCGACAAGATTACCCGGCTTCCTCCAATAAAATGTTCTTTTTTGGCCGCCCGGAGATGGTCGCCAACAAAATCCGGATGCAGGATCAGATCGCCGTCGATCTGGATCAGGTATTCACCTCCGGCCGCCGCATTCGCCTTGTTACGAATGGCCGCCAGCCGAAATCCATTGTCGGCATGCCAGATATGTTTAATGGGCAAACGATCAGCATACTTATTGATCATTGCCGCTGTTTCCGGTCCGGATCCATCGTCGGCTATCACAACCTCATCGGGCAATACCCTTTGCTTAATAACGCTGTTCAGGCAAAGATCCAGTGCCTGCGGCCAGTTATAGGTGGCGATGATGAGAGAGCTGCTTATTGCCATCAATCCGGTGGTTTAAGAAGATACAAAAGTGCGGGATCAGGGCTGATAACAAAAATAATTCCCGGCGCCCGGCGGATTTTAATTCCGGCCGGCCAAATCTGAAATCCTGATTCTTTAAATTTGTAAGGAAGCAAAGACAGAAGCATGACGAATTTTATTCCTGTATTCCCCCTTGCTATTGTTGTATACCCCGGCGAACATGTGAATCTGCATATTTTTGAACCGCGGTATAAACAACTGATTGCCGAATGTCATGAAAAAAACAAGCCTTTTGGAATTCCAACGGTTATGAATAACCGATTACAGGAGATCGGCACACTGGTACGGGTAACCGAAATCAGTAAGGTTTATGAAAATGGCGAGATGGATATCAAAACGGTGGGTACGGAGGTATTCCGGATTCTTGAAACCATAAAAACAGTTCCCGATAAATTATACAGCGGCTCCATTGTCAATTATCCCGGCAATGAGATGGAAACCGGAAATCCTAAACTAATGCAGCAGATCATCCCCGCCCTGAGGGAACTGCACAGGCTTCTGAATATTTCCAAAGATTTTAATAAGCCCGACGAAAAGCTGATCTCCTACGATATCGCACATCATGCCGGCCTTTCTATTGAGGAAGAATATGAATTGCTGGGTCTTTTCAGAGAACTGCAGAGGCAGGAATACCTGAAACGCCATCTGCAAAAGGTTTTACCCCTGCTCCTGGAAATGGAACAGCTAAAAACCAAGGTAAAACTGAATGGACATTTCCGAAACCTCGACGTACTGGATCTGGACATCTGACCGTTTAGCAAATAGCAGCTCTTTCTGGCGGCTTCACCCATAAATCGCCGAAATCCGGATTTCTCCCTTTACATTGCGTTTCTGAATCACCCAATCCCTCAATACGCTATGCCGGTTACATTATGCTTCGATTTTGGCAATACCCGAAAAAAATGCGGGGTAT
>JAEZAY010000245.1 GCA_023427575.1 Bacteroidota bacterium
TAATCGAAGGAAATTCTTTTGATAAGTCAGCACCGCCATTCAGCGAAAGATCAATGTTTTCATCATCTATATTAAACTCGAGGGCGGCCTGCTGACGTGCAATATTTCCACTCAGCTGAACATCTTCGTATACATAACGGTTTAGCTCAACCGAACGGACCTCGCCTCTCAGGTTTGCGTTCATTGTTTTCGGATCGAAGCCGCGGCCATTCACTATGAAACTGGCCGTCAGCGGGCCATACATTGAATCATTCTGCATGATGGTTCCGAGGTCGAGATTCCTGGCATCCATCTGCGCATTGTATTGCGCCGATGCAGGCTGGGAAGCATTTCGCACAGTGCCATTGAATCCAACGGTTCCAAGATTCGTATTCAGATCCAGGTTTGCGCGGGCATTCGCCATATTGCCTGAAACAGTGCCCTTCAGGTTAATAAAATCGGGCAGCGTAAGATTTTCCGGAATAGAGCCCTTCGGCGCCATAACACTCAGGTCGCGGCGGCTGGTTCTCAATGACTGGATCACCAGGTTTCCATTCAACTTATCGGGATCGGGCAATCCCTGGATGGTACCCCGCAAATTCACCCTCGTATCTCTTAAACCTTCCAGCTGAAGTTGATTGATCGAAAGATTTGAAACCGATCCGTTCAGATCTCCGTTGAAAGTCCATACATCATTGGGATTGGCGAAGGCAGGTTGTGATCGCAGGAAAGGCGCAAAGTTGAGTATGTCTTTCACCTGAATTTTTGTATTTGCCAGGTCTATGTCCATCCTTACCACCCCGATGTTTTTTTGCGCGGCTTCCAGCGATGGATAGCTAAGCTGTATGGAACGCTGAATGGAAGTTCCAGGTGTTTCTATTCTCAGATCTTTCAGGTATGCCTGCTGATTCGTATAGAGGAAATCGGTTTCAATGCGACGCAATTCAAAGCCGCCTTTCTCTTTCAATTCTCCCTTTGTGATTTTTCCGATGATCGAATCGCCGGAAAAAAAGAAATCGTCGAGGTGGAAACTGAGATTATTGGCTTTCAAATGCGCATAATCCATACCGTTACTGACCGGCACCGAATTCATATCGTCGAACTGAAGATTGTTATTATTCAGTTCGAAGCTGGAAACAGCTATTTTCCAGTTATTCTGCTGCTGGGCCACCACTTCCTTTTCAACCTCTTTTACTACTTTTTTCGCTTCTTCCTTTTTGCCGATCCGGATAGCGGCATCGGTATTATTCAGAGCGATATTGCTGATATCAATGGAATAGTTCGCCAGGTCTACTTTCCGGATTTCGGCCAGGAATTCCTGCAAATTCAGGTTAGCATACATGGCCGACACTTCATTTCGATAGTCGACAATAATATCTTTCAGAACAATATCTTCCAGTCCAATTTGAAAAGGGAAAGGCTCTGCCGCTTCGGCCTGCACTTTTTCTACCGGCTCGGGGGTAACCAGGGGTTTGTTCTGATAGATCTGGGCCCTGACTCCGCTCAGTTCGATATGCGGCACCTCGAAATTCATGGCCTGCTGGTCGAAGGTTTCGATATTTGTTTCGAAATGATCCAGCCAGACGGTCATATCGGAGCCGGTAACATCATCTTTATATACCAGCCTGATCTTATCGAGCAGGATATCCTTTACCGAAATTTTCATCGATGAAGTATCGGTGCTTACCGGCTGCGGTTCTTTGGGCGCGAAAGCGTCGATGATAAACTGGAAATTATAAATGGTATCGGGCAAAACGCGGCTAACCTTCGCGGTTAGGTTCTCCAGTTCAACCTGGTTTATCTCCAGCTCATTGCTCAGCAATTTCAACATGCTTACATCCACCTTTAGAGCGCCGCCGGAAAGCAGGGTATCCTTAGCACGGTCTTCGAGGTAAACATTTTCCAGTACAATTTTTTTGGGAAAACCGATATACACTTTCCCGATCTCGAACCGGGTCTGGAGTTTTTCGGTCATAAAATTATTAATCTTCTTGCGGGCGAAATTTTGAACCGGCGGGGTTTGAATCAGCAGCGCAATCAATACCAGCAGCGATACCACTGAAATGATTACAATCAGAAATACCTTTCCTATCTTATAAAGCAGCGATTTTTTTGGTTTCAGCGCCTTGTTGGATTCATCCATAAAATTGACAGAATAACGTGTAAGGTAACCGCAGGCAGGCCTGCTGTTTCGTTTATTATTTCAGGGTAAGGACGGCTTTTGTAGACATTTTTACTCAGGCCTGTTTCATACGAACGGATACGGATCGTTCACAGTGATTTCAGGGTGTACATACGCTTAATTTGAATCCTGACGCTGGCCTGAACCCATCTTTCCGGTAGATTCATTGGAAGCATCTGGCAGATCGTTGGAGTTAAGCTGTGCTTTGCCTTTCCCCTGATCCGTTTTTGAATCCTGGTTATCATTAGCCGCTTCAGATGCTGGATTTCTATCTGCGTGCTGCCTCGGATCTTTATCTGGTTGGTCAAATACCTCTTCCATAATTTCTGTTTTCCTATTTGGGGAAAAATTCATGCCATAGAGAGGTATGGGAATTTATTCAGTATGAACAATCAATCACCTTAAATCAAAATGTTATGCAGGAAAATCAGGAACAGGATAAGAATGCTGGAAAAGTGGAACCTATTAAGTTAACAAAGGAAGAACTGGATCGCCGTAAAGAGACAGGCTATACCGAAGAGGAATCCAAAAAATCGCCCGGAGGCAAGGGTGGCCAGGCTTCCAAACAGGGAGCGGAAGAAGTTTCCAGCGATCAAAAGGAATTATAGGCAGACTGATTCGCAAAAGCAAAAGCCGGGAGCAATTTTAATCGGTTGTATCGAGAATGGGCGTGATAATGATTTGCTGGCGGTCGTACAATGAAAGCGAACGCAGCCAGGAACGAAGGGCGGGAAGTTCATGATTATACTGATGTACCAGAAAAAGCTTGAAGCGTTTCACCATGCCTGCCGGCATCCGGTATATGTTGGTTCCTTCGGTTAATCCGTAGAGACCGGTGACAGGATCATATTTTTCGGGGATTTCATAAATCCGGCCCTGGCAAAATACAGTCATAATCAGCCTGTTTGAATCATTGTTTTCAAAGATAAAATGGTGTAAAAACCATGCCTGTGACGCACTTTAAAATAATAAGCTTACCAGGATAAAATGGCAATCAGCCGGTTCATCGCAGCCGATCCAGCAGGTTAAGAATATTTAATTTGAATCTGGTTTTGAACTTTCAGGCTTTATTGTATTTTTATCGCGGTTTTATTAGGTAAAAGGGCGCCTCGCTATACTTCGGATAGCGGGGCATTTTTATGGGTGCGTTTTTTTCTTTCAGAATAATTATTACCTCAGTCTGTTTTCTGATCATATAATTTGAATCTATTTTTTGCAGGACGCGCGAATCTGTTTAGTTTTTCAATATTAAATCTGGAATTGGAATGAATGCCAATGGTTCGTGGAACTGGGATCTCGTGCACAATGAGTTTCGCTGGAATGGGGAGAATCATGCCGCAGACCCCGGTCTTTTTTCGGCTTCCGATCATCCCGCAGACCGCGGCGATATCGAAGGCTTTTTTTCAAAAATTCACGGCGAAGACCGCGACCGGAT
>JAEZAY010000257.1 GCA_023427575.1 Bacteroidota bacterium
AAACTGGATGGAACAAATGATCTGGAACGAATTTATATTCAACAACATCTGAATTTTTTCAGAAGCCCGAATGAAGCTTTTGTATTTGCCAGAAGAACGGGCTATCCAAAATTCGGCTCCTCCTATTACGGAAGAGAAGTATTTAATGAAACCATTCCACGCCGGTTCTGGTTACTGGATCCGGGGGAGGTAAACCGCGACAATTGGATGGAAGCCATGCAAAACCAGGGTTTTACACCAAATGCTCAGGATTTGCCGGCTCTGAATTCAGAACGGATCTGGTATGATAAGCCAGCTCCTGATTTTGGTGAAGGCGATTAATAAAACGGGCGCCTGGCACTAAAAATCTGACAGTTTTTGCGTTACTGGCATTGTTTTTTTATTCTTTTAAGGAAAGTTGATATTATGCCAGACAATAAAGACATTCGAAACAGCCAGGACCGCAACCGTGTTGCGGGTGATGAAAATTATGAACTCTCCTATATCCAGGAAAAGCTCGGTGTATCGCGTGAAGAAGTGGAAAGAGCGATTGAAGCAATCGGAAATAGCCGCGAGAAAATAGAAGAGTTTATAAAAAGAAACAAAAGCTAATACCAGAAAGGCCTGCTTTTAGAAGCAGGCCTTTTTATTTCGGTTTTATTCTGTATCAACAGTATATTGAGCTCAGTAAAAAAAAATATTTCTGATCTTCCTAAAACTCTGTTCGGGCTGTTTTTCTTGAGTTAATAGCGGAAGATTTATTCCTGGCCTGGTCGCGGCTTGATTCCAGTTTGTTCAGCAGTTCTCCGAATTTTTGCCTGCTGAAAGCAGTGAAAGCGCCCGTACGTTCAAATCCCTTTAAAAAACCAGGATCGGGTGCTCCTTTATATGAACGCAGGGTTTTATAATGACCGCTGCTGTGCAGAAAAACAGTACGGATCTTTCCTTTCGCTAAAGGCAGCTGTTTGAATTTTACGATCGTATAATCCCCCAGTTCCGGCTGAACTAAGAATTGCCTGTCCATTTTGCTGATCTCAGGTAAAACATCCCGACCTTTTTCATTGACGGCCGCTATCGGAAGTACCCGGCTGACCGTAAGCATAGTCTCTTCGGTAAAGTCCATTGCTGCATAATCCAGTTCCCAGAACATATGACCTGTGGATAATTTTATTTCTACCTGATCTCCTTCCGGAAGATCCATAGCAACAATCATCTTTCGCGGCAGTATGGGGCCCACGGGTTGAACTTTTTTCACTTCTTTCCATCCGGTATCTGTTTTAATGGAAATACTCAGTGGAATCTGCTGTTCTTCCGACCATTTCAAAAGTTCAGCCGCAGGCTTTTTCTCCTGTTGCGCAACCCATTTGGGATAATAAGATCCGAAGCCTTTCGAGAATTCATCATAGAGATAATTCACCCAGGATGAAGTCTTCGCGCTAAAAACCAGTTTTCCTTTATTGCAGCCCGGTTCTTTTTAAAACTCATGTGGAGATCTTCGGAAGAATTACCGTTTTGCATATCATTAAACAGGCAACTGCTATTGTCTTCCGTTAGTATAAGACTACGAACATCTTTGCGGGAATTTAAATTTGCGGTAGAAGGCTGAATAAGACGGGATGTATTGTAAAGATTTCCCTCCGGATCGATCCCCACCTCAAGCTCTCTTTCATGATCAACAACCATTAAGGCCGCAAAATCCGTATGCTGAATTTCTTTTAGTTCATTACTGATTTTTACCTCATACATGTTATCCACCGGCGAGATCCCCAGGGGTAAAAAATCTTCGCGCTGAAGGGATGGATAAATAGCGGCACTGTAAATTTCTCCTTTTAATACAAAGCGCTTCCCATCAAAAACACTGATATAAGGACAAGAAGATACCGGAGGAGGTGGAGGAGGTTCCGGTTCATTACTAACGGCAGCAAGGATAGCTATAACCAAACCAGCCCCGAGCACAATGCCCACCGTACCCCACACAAAGCTGTTTGTGGTTCTTTTTTTGTCAAACTCAATAACTTCAATTTTCTCAATACTGGCTAATGAAAGAACATTCTCTGCGTTTATAACAATACTTCCGGTATCGGACGTAAACAGGTGCACCTCAGTAAGAACAACATCCTGGCCGAGTCTTTTAACGTAATTGAATTTTTTTGGCTTTTTTAGATTAACATATAACTCATGTTGGGAAGAAACCGGTTTAACGGTAGCGCTCAGTGTCATTTTTTCCGCATCAAGTACAATATTTGAAAGATTATAACTAACCGAATCTTTTCGAAGAATAAAGTAACGATTCTCTTCACTCAATTTTTTTAATGAGCTTTGTTTTATTTCTAGCGAAGGAGTTTCCATTACAACCGGTTTATAAAACCGCTGACAACCAAAAAACAGGTTTATGCAGGAAACCAATAGCAGGAAAGCCACAGCTTTCCGTTGGAAAGCGCTTAGTTTCATAAAAGGGAATTAAGTGGAGAGATTAGAATGGCTTTATTAAATTAGAGACAATAAAGCACAAATCATAGTGTTGAGGAAATTATTTTAAGGAAAAACGTTTTAATACCCGGGCTGCCATTGTAATGTTGCTATTTAACAAACATTGGTGTTCGGTTAATAATTTCAATTTACCTGAAACTTTTATCAACAGTGGATTACGAGCAGTCATTGTAAATGACCCCTTCCACTTTTTTTTAGAAAAAAAGTGGAGCAAAAAAATCGGGCCGGATTTTCCGAGTCTGGAGTCTGGAGTCGGGAGTCTCCACGCCGTCCGTTTTGAATTTGCACATTAGCACATTAGCACATTAGCACATTATCACTGCCGTTCGTTTCAATTTTCTTAACGGATTTCTTCCGAGGCCCAGCGAAGAAATTACCCGGACAATACTGATTCAACAAACGTCAAATGTTTTCGGTTATCCTCGATCAAAACTTTGTACCGGTGTGCAGGTTCTTACACAGCAATATGTAAATACAGCAGGCAGATCTGCTGTATGCATTCAAGCCCCAGGACCCTCTTACGCAAGGGCAAAATCCTGTTATCTTAACATTACTATCAAAGGGTTGTTCTTACAGACAGAAATACAGTGATATCTTTTCCAGAACAAGCTTTTATTGGTACTATAAGCACGCTTTTATGGAATCATTACAACTTTTACACAATCTTCTTCTTTTTGTTTGAAGATTTTATACCCGTGCGCCACTTCTGATAAGGGCAGGCGGTGGGTTATAATATCATCCAGTTTTACTTTTCCTTCCTGTACAAATTGAAGAAGTGTGTCGATATGTTTATGCGCAGGGGCCTGGCCGCCTTTTAAGGTAATCCCTTTATCAAAAAACTGTCCAACGGGAAAATTATCATAATGCGTCGGATACACGCCAAGAACAGAAACGATTCCGCCTCTTCTTACCGCACTCATACAGGCTTCTAAAACTTTCGGGGAACCTTTTTCCAGATTGATCACAGCTTTTGCCCGGTCTATCAGCGAACGGTCAGGTTCAAAGCCAACCGCTTCCACACAAACATCGGCGCCTCTGCCATTGGTCATTGCCCTGATCTGTTCCACCACTTCTTTCGCACCGCCATTATCCCAAACGATGGTTTCGCAGTTGGCCGTTTGCTTTGCTTTATCCAAACGGTATTGTAAAGTGTCGATAATAACCACGCGGGCGGCTCCCCGCAACCAGGCACTTTTTGCTGCCATAATCCCAACTGGTCCTGATCCGAATATAGCTACCGATTCACCTCCTTTTACTCCTGCCCAGTCAATCCCGGTATAACCCGTAGGAAAAATATCCGTAAGAAATAAGACCTGCTCATCGCTGAGATTATCGGGTACTTTCCGGGGTCCAAAATCGGCATAGGGAACGCGCACATATTCAGCCTGGCCTCCGTCGTAGCCGCCATAGAGATCTGTGTAGCCAAACAAAGCTCCGCCTTTTTCAGTCAGCAATCCACCTTCCGGTCCATAATGTTCGGGATTAGAATTTTCACAATGCCCCGGCAAATGCTGGGAGCAAAAAAAACATTGACCACATGCAATGGGAAAAGGCACAACTACCCGGTCGCCTTTCTGCAGGTTTTTAACTCCTGAACCCAATTCTTCCACGATGCCCATGAATTCGTGTCCAAGAGTCATGGGCCGCGGTTGAGGAATACCCCCTGAATAAATATGTAAATCAGAACCGCAGATAGCCGTGGCCGTTACTTTCAGAATTATGTCGCGCTCATTCTCCAATCGGGGATCATCTACGGTATCTAGGGAAACTTTACCGGGTCCGTGAATTCTTGCTGCTTTCATTTTTTATCGGTTTAATAAGTAAAGAAAAGGGCAGGAGAATCATATCAATAAAATATCATACCTGCGTTTAATACCCAATACCATCTAATCCAAAAACATCCAAAACCAGGGAAATCCAGAATCGTATTCTGAAATCTTCCGGCTGAGCCACCAGTCTGCCAAGGGGGTGATTTTCCCCCTGTATTATCCTGTAATCTCCCCTGTTTAACGCCTGTTCACGATTGTATGTTTGTTGAAGCAATTGATTATTCACTCTCTAAAACAACCGGTCATGAAACCTCTGTCAATGCTGAACGTTTTTGTACCCATTCCAAAATTCACCTGTGGCGCCGCATCATTTTCAATGGAGGTAAACCAACAGATAATGTGGTGCCGGCAATTAGCCGATAACAGCTGGTTTACTATGATCCTGAACTAAGAAACAATCCGGTAACTAACCTTTCCTAAACCATAAAAATTAATTAAAATGAAACAGAGAATTTTTTTAACCGCCGCTGCAATTCTTGCATTGTCAGCTACTTCACCTGCCTTCAGTCAGTATGCAAAAAACAAACAGGCAGATCAGCAAAAATTATTACAAACATCCAGGTTATTCGTTCATTCAGCGGAAACAGATGCGGCGGTTCTTGCCAGTTTAAAAACGGCAAATCTTAAAATGCATAAAGATTTTACAAAACATTTCAGGGATGCTACCAATATTTCCTTTCGCAAATCAGGCGATTATACGATCATCAACTGCACCGATAACGATGTAAAAACCCGGGTTTCCTACGATCGCAAGGGCAGATGGACCAATACCCTGAAAACACTTTCCGTTAAAGAAATCCCATACTATATATCCCGTATCGTGCAAAACTCCTATCCTGAATATGAAATCAAACGTGGATTTGAAGTTTCAGTTGGCAATGCCACTGCGCACCTGGTGCATATTGAAAACCCCTGGAGATTCAAATGCATTCGCATCATCGACGGAATGGTTGATGTATATAAAGAATACACAAAATCAAACCCCTGACCGCACCTCTCGCTTATCCCTTCCATTTACCTCTGAATCCACTCAGCCATCCAGAAATGGATGGCTTTTTTTGGCCCTAATCATCCTGAATATTTAAATACCTGCTATATGAAAAACATTTTCTTTCTGATAATTATGATAACTGTATCAGTACAATCGCTTGCGAACAGAACAGGTTTTAATACCGGATTAAAACTGGAAACAAAAAATCATTTAAACCGAAGTTTCTGGCCTTCATCAATGCTGCTGACCGTTTCCGCCTCCATTGGAAATTCGAATAAGAATATTTCCATTCGGTTCCTCTCGGCAATCTCGCATACAGATGAGCCAGGGATAAGGCCAGTCAAATCAGATTCTCCCGGTTTGAACCGGTCCATCAGCAAAATTTTTTCTCCTGAATCCGACTATGCTTATGCGCGAAAAAACATTCTTCCAGCTATAGCTGATTCAAATTCAAAATCCAGTAAAAAAACCGGGGCGAAAAGCCAGATGATTGAACTATTCATTCATCTATACTGCTTTTTGGCCTGCTCAATTATGGCGCCCTGTTGAGCTTAATCCAAATGCAAAATCCCTCTCCGATCTGACAATGAAATAGATAACCAAAAAACTGCGAAAGAATTTTTCCCTGCAGCATAGAAAAATCCTGAATGAACCTTTGCTTTAAACCAGGAACCCGGGCGGGTTCTGACTATTGGAGTCTATGATGAGTCTGGAGTCTGGAGTCAGGAGTCTCCTTACGAGTTAAAGATCATTTCCCGGCTTTGGTAACAAATGTTTTTACTATCTCCAGCCGTCGGTTTTTGAATTTGCACATTTGCAAATTTTCACATTTGCACATTATTACTGCCGTCCGTTTTCAATTTTCTTAACG
>JAEZAY010000277.1 GCA_023427575.1 Bacteroidota bacterium
TTTCGGCCTTGGTTTTTATTCTTCTTTTATGGTAAGCTCCCGGGTGGAGATTTTTACGAAAAGCTATAAAGAAGAAGCAAGCCCTGTTCGCTGGGAATGTGATGGAAGCCCCGAATACCTGCTGGAAGAAACCTCAAAAGAAACCCGGGGAACCGATATCGTTTTGCACATTAACGAAGAAAGCGAAGAATTTCTTGACAAAACCCGGATTAGAAACATCCTGAACAAATTCTGCAAATTCCTGCCGGTACCGGTGTTTTTTGAAGGCGAGCAGATCAATAACGTCAAACCCGCCTGGACCAGAAAACCTTCCGAGCTCAGCGCCGAAGATTACCAGAATTTTTACCGGGAGCTTTATCCTTACAGCGAACCGGCCCTGTTCTGGATTCATCTGAATGTTGATTATCCTTTTAACCTGACCGGCATTTTATACTTTCCAAAAATCAAACAGAGTTTTGAACTTCAGAAAGATAAAATTCAGCTCTATAGCAATCAGGTTTTTGTTACCGATGAAGTTAAAGATATTGTTCCTGAATTTCTGATGTTGTTACATGGAGTGATCGATAGCCCGGACATTCCCCTGAACGTTAGCAGAAGTTATTTGCAGGGAGATCCGAATGTAAAAAAGATAAACAACCACATCACCCGAAAAGTTGCGGATAAACTTGAAGAAATCTTCAGCCGGGAAAGGAAAGAATTTGAGTCAAAATGGGAGAGTTTGGGGCTTTTTGTGAAATACGGAATGATGACCGATGATAAGTTTTTTGAGAAAGCAACGAAGTTCCATATTCTCGAAGATGTGGATGGCAGCCAGTTCTATACCCTGGACGAGTACCGCAGCAAAGCCGAGATCATTCAAAAAGACAAAGAGGGTAAGCTGGTTGTTTTGTATACCACCAACCCGGTGCAGCAGGATATTTATGTGCAGGCCGCCAAAGCAAAAGGATTTACAGTTGTTAAAATGGAAACTCTGGTAGACGCGGCTTTTTTGAACCAGATGGAAATGAAATGGGAGAATATCCGGTTTACCAGAGTAGATTCAGATATAGCCGATAACCTGATCGATAAAAATGAAACGGTCGAAAGTTTATTAAGTGCTGAAGAAACAGAAAAGCTTAAAAATATGTTTCAGTTTGAGGTTTCACAGATTAACATGAATGTGGAAATTAAGGGCCTGAGCACAGAAGCGCCTCCGGTGGTTGCAACCCGACCCGAATTTATGCGCCGGATGAAGGATATGTCGGCAGTAAGCGGCCCGATGGGTAGCTTTTATGCAAACATGCCTGATGAGGTGACCTTAACGGTGAACGGTAATCATCCAATCTACCAGGCTGTGTTGAAAGAAGAAGATAGTTCAAAACAGGAAAAAACCATTCGTAACCTGGCCGACCTGGCTTTATTGTCGCAGGGCCTGCTCAAAGGAAACGATCTAACGGCCTTTATTAACCGAAGTGTTGATTTGTTATCATCTGATAAAAAAAGCAAGATCGTTTTGGAGGCGTAGTTGAAGAAACAATTTATTCAGATCTCCTGAAGTTTTGAGAAGCCGGATCCCAGTGTCCGGTTTTTTATTTACTGAAGGGAGTCAAAACAAAACTCATCTGTCGGAAACATTAATTTTCCGGCTCTGACAACCGGATATCAATCATTTTTAACTGCAGTTGTTTCTGGTCGTTCCATTCGTTTTGTTCAAGAGTAAAAACGATATCCAGGGGATGATTTTTTTGCAGCAGGGAAAACTTGGCCGCCATGTTAAAACCGATTCCGCAAAAGATAATATTGTCCTGTTTTAAGGAGTACCGGATATGGTTTTCCTTTACAATTTTGCAGAAGCCTGTATTCATGACCTTTTTCGCCAGAAGAACGGGAGTCATATTTTCAGGCCCAAAAGGTTCCATCTGGGTAATAATATTGTGAAAGCCTTCTGTGAGATCTGAAAAGCGGATTTCCGTATCGATTACAATTTCCGGTATAAGCATTTCACTGCTGATACTGGAAGCCACCACTTCCTCAAATTTTTCCTGAAACGCTTCCACTTTATCAATTTCCAGGGTCATTCCCGCAGCATAAAAATGCCCGCCATACCCCAGCAATAAATCTTTACACTGGTGAATGGCTTCATACACATTAAATCCGGCAACGCTTCGGGCAGATCCGGCTGCATAATCACCGCTTTGGGTCAGAACTATGGTTGGCCGGTAGTAATGATCTATTAAACGCGAAGCCACGATTCCAACTACCCCTTTATGCCAGTGCGACTGGTATACAACCGTTGACTTCCGGTTTTGCCAGGATTCATTTGTCCGGATCAGATCCAGTGCTTCCTCGGTTATAGTCTGATCGGCCAACTTCCGGCTGGTATTATCTGCGTGAAGCATTTCGGCGAATTCTTTCGCTTCCACGGCCGAGCCGGCTATGAACATTTGCACTGCTTTTCGTGCATCATCCATTCGGCCGGCGGCATTCACCCGCGGCGCTATCATAAAAACCAGGTTGGAAATCTGAAGCTTTTTCTGAAAGCCGCTGAGCTCCATGAGAGCCTGAATTCCAAAATTGGGCTTCTCATTGGCCTTTTTTAAACCAAAATAAGCAAGCACCCGGTTCTCGCCATTAATAGGCACGATATCGGCCGCAATGGCCGTAGCCACCAGGTCGAGATACTCGAACGGAGTTTCTGTAGGCAGATCCAGTTTTTTGGTGAGTGCTGTTATTAGTTTAAAACCGACGCCACATCCGCATAGTTCTTTAAAAGGGTATTTGCAATCGGTTTGTTTGGGATTTAAAATGGCAACTGCCGGCTGTAATTCCAGATCGGGTAAATGGTGATCACAAACGATAAAATCAATGGAAAGGGCCTTGGCGTATTCAATTAAATCGACCGATTTAATCCCGCAATCGAGTGAAATAATCAGGTTGAAACCATTCAGGTATGCATGGTCAATCCCTTTTTTGGAAACTCCATACCCTTCGCGGTAGCGGTGAGGAATGTAAAAATCGAGCAGCGCGGGCTCATAAACGGAGCAAAGAAACCGAAACATGCTGGCCACTGCCGTAGTGCCATCCACATCATAATCTCCAAAAACAAGAATCTTTTCCTTTTTTGCAAAAGCGGTCAGGATCCTTTCACAGGCCTTTTCCATGTCTTTCATCAGAAAAGGATCATGAAGCATAAGGAGGTTCGGGCGAAAAAATTGCCTGGCTTCCTCAAAAGTGTCAATACCACGCTGGACCAGCATTTTACAAATCACCGGATTGATCTTAAGTGAATCTGCCAGTACCCTGACCTTTTGATCATCGGCCGCTCTTATCTTCCATCTTTTCTGCATAGCTATACATTCGGTCAGTACTTTCTGTCGGTAGTGAATCGTACCAGTTCTTCCAGCCCTTCTCTTACTGGTTCATTCCCGAACTCATTCAGGATCAGAAGCGCTTCATCACGGTATAATTCCATTTGCTTATGCGCATACTCAATTCCACCGCTGTTTTTCACCTGATCGATTATAACGCGGATCTTGCTATTATCCTTGTTATGATTTTTGATCAGATAGATCAGTTCCCGCTTCACTGGCTTGCTGGCCTGATTCAGCGTATATATTAGTGGTAGCGTGAGCTTTTTTTCTTTAATGTCATTCCCGGTTGGCTTACCTACCGAATCGCTGCCGTAATCGAAAAGATCGTCTTTTATTTGAAAAGCCACACCCACTTTTTCGCCAAAAAGACGCATTTTTTCGGCCAGGTTTTCGTTATTCGACGTAGAATAAGCCCCCGCAGCACAGGCCGAGGCCAGTAAAGAGGCCGTTTTATTCCGGATTATTTCAAAATAAATGGATTCTTCCAGGTTAAGGGATCGCGCTTTTTCTATCTGTAAAAGTTCACCTTCGCTCATCAGTTTCACCGATTCCGACAGCAGTTGAAGAATTCGAAAATCGCTGTGATTCAGGGATAACAAGAGCCCCTTAGCGAGCAGGTAATCGCCTACCAATACCGATACTTTTGTCTTCCATAATGCATAGGTCGAAAAGTACCCCCGGCGCTCCAGCGATTCGTCCACCACAT
>JAEZAY010000300.1 GCA_023427575.1 Bacteroidota bacterium
CTCCATTGCGGGCACTTGCTAAAGACATTGGACGCGCCATGGAAGAAGTGATTTCTGAACTCGGCATGAGCTGGTCTGTTGGAATTCGCAATGGCGATACCGATCTCAATGAAAGGCAGAGACAAAAACGCCGCATGCCCGAAGTGCTTATTATAACGCCGGAAAGCCTGCATCTTTTACTGGCGCAAAAAGGTTACCCCGACACATTTCAATCTTTACGAACCATAGCGGTGGACGAATGGCATGAACTAATCGGAAGTAAAAGAGGCGTACAGGTTGAACTGGCTGTTTCAAGACTTACCGGTTTGCGTATGAAAAGCGGATCCGAAAGCATTCCTTTACTGGTATGGGGCATCAGCGCAACCATTGGCAATCTAGAACAGGCTAAAGATGTTCTGTTATTTCCACTGCGGAATTTGAGAGCTAATTTTATCAATGAAACCATCGTCCGTGCAGAGATCAATAAGCCCATCGAAATTGAATCTATTTTTCCCGATGAAATTGAAAATTATCCCTGGGCCGGTCATCTGGGTTTGAAGCTGGTTGACAAAGTAATTCCCATTATCAACAATAGCCGGACAACGCTGATTTTTATAAATACCCGGGGCATGAGTGAAACCTGGTATCAGACCCTGCTAAATGAAAGTCCGGAACTGGCCGGCGCCATTGCCCTGCATCATGGTTCTATCGATATGGAACTTCGAACCTGGGTGGAGGAATCATTGCATACCGGCAAGCTAAAAGCGGTTGTTTGTACTGCCAGCCTCGACCTGGGTGTCGATTTTCGGCCAGTCGAAACCGTTATACAGGTGGGCTCGCCGAAAGGTGTTGCCCGGTTCCTGCAAAGGGCCGGAAGAAGCGGCCACCGGCCGGGTGAGGTTAGCAAGATTTATTTTTTACCTACTCATAGCCTGGAGCTGGTTGAAGCTGCCGCCCTGAAGCAGGCGAAAAATGAAAATCTGATCGAAAGCCGGGATCCGCGGATTCTTTGTTTTGATGTACTGATTCAGTACCTCGGAACACTGGCCATTTCAGAAGGTTTTTATCCCGATGAAATTTTTCCCGAAGTGTTGTCAACCTATTGTTTCAGTGAAATGACCAAAGAGGAATGGCAGGAAATTCTTTATTTTATTACTGCCGGAGGCACGGCACTTCAGCAATATGATGAGTTTAAAAAAGTAGAGATCATCGATGGGTTGTTTAAGATAAACAACCGGCGGATTGCCATGCGTCACCGCTTGCATATCGGCACAATTGTAAGTGATCCGATGATGAAAGTAAAATTCATTTCAGGGGGCTATGTGGGCATTATTGAAGAATGGTTCATATCCCGATTAATGCCCGGGGATGTATTTACGCTGGCAGGAAGAAACCTGGAATTTGTAATGATCAAAGATATGACGGTGATTGCCCGAAAAAGCAATTCAAAAAAATCGATGGTTCCAAGCTGGCTGGGCGGCCGCCTGCCCTTGTCTGCCAGCCTCGGCGCCATGCTGCGCCGCAAATTCAATGATGCCGCCAAAATGGTTGGCGATTCAAAACCTGATTCAGTCGACAGGGAAATCCAGGTATTAAAACCTTTGTTTTTACTTCAGCAACAACTTTCGCATATTCCCAATGAAACCGAAATGCTGATCGAACATATCGAAACGAAAGATGGCTATCACCTCTTTGTTTATCCTTTCGAGGGAAGGCTTGTACACGAGGCGCTGGCCGCACTTTTGTCATACCGGCTCAGCCAGATAACCCCAATCACCTTCTCATTTGCAATGAACGATTATGGTTTTGAATTATTAAGCGACCAGCCAATACCGCTGGACGATTCAAATGTGTATGAAATTTTTTCGCCTGAAAATTTATTGGAAGATATTCAGCACAGTGTCAATTCCGCCGAAATGGCAAAGCGCAAATTTCGCGATGTGGCCGTCATCGGCGGACTGATCTTCCAGGGTTATCCCGGAGAACAAAAAAAAGCAAGGCATTTACAGTCATCCGCTTCACTTCTGTTCCAGGTTTTTGCCGAATATGATAAGCAGAACCTGCTGCTGCGGCAATCGTACAATGAAGTGATGGAACAGCAGATGGAAGAACAGCGGCTGCGGAATATGTTGCACCGGGTTCAGCATTCCAGTATCATCATCACCTATCCAAAAAGGCTGACGCCATTTTGCTTTCCCCTAAAAGTAGATTCGATGCGCGAAAACCTGTCGAGCGAAAAACTTGAAGACCGGGTTCGCAGGATGCAAAAACAACTGGAAAAGTAAAGCCGGAAAAGGCTGCGGGGCCTGGATTAAAAAATACTTCCAAACCCGGAATTATAGCCTGAAATTTTTCGTAGTTACTACCTTTGCCGCTTTCAATACAACCTGAAATTATTATCAACGTGCATCTGGAACCCTATTCAGTCAGAGATCAGCAATTGTGGTTAACAAACGAAAGAAGTATTTTTTGGGAAGAAGAAAAGGCGCTGATTCTTTCAGATCTGCATTTTGGCAAAACGGGACATTTCCGGAAAGCCGGAATTCCGGTTCCCCAAAACGTATATAAAGAAGACCTTCAAAGACTTGTAAGTCAGATCCAGCATTTTGGCCCCCGCAAATTAATTGTGGTGGGCGATTTTTTTCACAGCCAGGCTAACAAGGAGCTCGACTGGTTTACGAAATGGCGGAATGATTTCAGCCACCTCGAACTGATCCTTATAAAAGGCAATCACGATATTCTGAATAAAAGCTGGTATGCTTCAGCCGGAATCACGGTTACCGACAAATCGCTGTCGATTGGAAATTTTTGTTTCCGACACGATTTGCAGGATTGTGAAACGGATGATGAAGAGCCTGGATTTTTATTCTCAGGTCATTTGCATCCGGGAGTAATGATCAGCGGACTGGGCAAACAATCACTGCGGTTTCCCTGCTTTTATTTTACCGAAACCTTTTGTGTGCTGCCGGCATTCAGCAAATTCACGGGTTCTGTGAATGTAGATCCAAAACCCGGTGAAGTGGTTTTTGCTATTGTAAACAATTCTTTAATCCGGATCTGATGGCCCGGAAACTGTTTATAGCATTTGATCCCATCTATGCCCATCCCCTGCCCGAAGGGCATCGGTTTCCAATGATCAAATATGAACTGATCCCGCAGCAGCTTTTGTATGAGGGAAGCATCGATGCATCACAGATTTTTAAGCCGGAGATTTGTCCAAAAGAAACGGTACTGCTAACTCATTGCAGTGAATATTACGAAAAGCTGATCAACCAGACCCTTACTGCTAAAGAACAAAGGCATATCGGATTTCCGCAATCGCCCGGATTGACGAAAAGGGAGTTGATCATTACCCAGGGAACCATCGATTGTTGTCATTTCGCGCTGGAAAACGGGCTGGCTTTTAATGTGGCGGGCGGAACCCATCATGCATTTGCCGAAAGAGGTGAGGGCTTTTGTTAATTGAACGATTTCGCGGTAGCAGCCAACTATTTATTTCATAAAAAGCTCGCATCTAAAATCCTGATCATCGACCTGGATGTTCACCAGGGAAATGGGACCGCAAAAATTTTTGAAGGTGAAGACCGTGTGTTCACGCTAAGTGCTCATGGTGAACATAACTATCCTTTTCATAAAGAAAAAAGTGATCTTGATATTGCTTTACCTGCGGGCATTAAAGACGAAGAATATTTAAAAATTCTGGCCGGTCTGCTTCCGCCCCTGCTGGATAAAGTAAAGCCGGATTTTGTTTTTTATTTATCGGGAGTGGATGTATTATCAACAGACAAGTACGGGAAATTCGATCTCAGTATGGAGGGGTGCCGTAAAAGAGATGAACTGGTTTTTAGTTTGTTACAAAGTCGCCATTTGCCGGTTGCAGTTGCAATGGGCGGGGGATATTCGCCGGAAATCCGTCATATCGTAGAAGCGCACTGTAATACATTCCGGGAGGGGATCCGGATCTATAATTTCTAGTTTCAGCGTTTCAGAATTAAATCAGAAACTTTTATAAAGCGGCGAGTGTATTACAGCAAGCGGTTCAGCTGTTTTTCTTTATTGTAAATGTTTTCTTTTGAACTGGGTATAGTCGAGAAAATAGATAAACCGCAATGTTACTTCGTTGCCATGCGGGCGTGAGTAAAGCTGATGAAGGTTCTGCGTATAATTCCGGTAGCGGTCGCCGGGTATGGCGCGTTCAAAATCCTGACCAAGCCAGTTCTTCCATGCAAGGATGATCCGGCTTCCAAGGCGGAAATCCCAGGTATAAAACATATCCAGATTAAAGGCATTGTAGTTTTCATTATAAGCGCCCGGCACCATATCAAAACGTTCATCCCAATATCCATCGGGCCTTACATCGTAGAGATTTGTATTTTGAAGGCGGTTCCAGTAATGCCTGGCGCGGAAGGTCAGATTCATCCGGCTGGTGAAATTATAGATGCCGCTTAATACCGCTGTCACATCGGTGAACTTCCGTCGCGCAAGTATCGGCTTCTGTGTAGAAGCATCTCTCAGGAATGCATAGCCGAACTGGCCGTTATCATGCCTGCGGCTGAAGCTTGCATCAATCGAAAACCTGTCGCTGAAGCGGTACCTTGTACCAAGTTCAAGTTTGCCGTATGGATCATCGGGCAAGGGCCCCTCGGCGCCTTCCAGCGACCAGCTTACAAATAATCGTTTACGGCTATCGGTACTTCCTTCAAAAAACATATAGTAGTACGGACTTCTTTTCAGATTCTGACGTGGAGTTTCGAGGATGCTTATAGGTGTTTGTAGCTGAAAAAAATCGTTGTACCATACCGGTGCAGTGCCTCCTTCTATCCGTAGATCCCAAAAGTTTTTGAAGATCCAGAAAGCATAGGCGCTGGCTTCCAGTTTCTGAAATTGAAAAGGTTTATAAAGATAAGATTGAATCACCGTTAAGCCATAACGTTGGTTCAGAAATAACCTTGTTGGCTCTATCAGATTGTAGGAAATATTGCCCTGGTTCAACACTTCAATCGGCGATTCAAGAAAGCCCAGATCATTGGGATAATATTTTGGGGTTTCC
>JAEZAY010000350.1 GCA_023427575.1 Bacteroidota bacterium
CACCCGCGAACCCATAATGATCAGATCCCTGAAGATGATTCCCGGCGAGGTGGAACTGATAAATAAATGATCCACATTCCGGTCGAGCCCTTTATGCAAATCAAGTTTTCCATTTTCACCGAATCCGATAACCATCGTACCCGTCATGGCATTTATCGCATACAGATAGGAACCGGCCGAATAGAAAATGCGCCGGTCATTTTTTCCATCCGACCAATAACTGACCCCCCGGCAATTTCCCAGCCCTAAGAGATTTTTTTCCTCATCGCTTAAGGAGTCCAGCGGACTAAAAACCCAGATTTCGCGGCCGGTTGAAGCATGTATGGCAAATAATTTCATCTGCGGCGAAACGCCGTATAATACGGAGTCGATGATCACCGGATTGGTCTGAATCTGTGAATGATGAATTGAATCAGCATCGCCCGTACGATAGATCCAGGCTACCTGTAAATTATTTACATTAGAAGTATCAATTTCTGAAAGGGAAGAGTAGTGAATACTTTCACCCGAACCCTTGTAATGTTGCCAGGTTTTATATTCCTTACCGGAACCACAGGCGAAAAAAAAAGTTAGAATCCCATAATAGCCAATTCGAAACATAAGCAAATAGAAATATTAACGAAACCTGAAAATGCAGACTCTGCTCTTCCTTACTTATTGCCCCAAAGCTTGAGCCCATCCGCTTTTGTCTTCCTCCATTCATCGCGCCATCTGTGCATATCAACCGGACTTACAATCGGCATTGGCTGACGTTCCGTTTTTGGTTTAATGGCCGGAATCCGGGCCGCCTCCGACTGATACCAATACGCCACGGTTCGCATTTCCAAAACCAGCACATTGTTATGACCATGTTCTATACTAAACTTCAGTGATTTGTCGAAATATACTGGATCGGTTATATGAAACCGGTATACATGCGTTCGGCCCGTAAAGCCGATATCAAATCGTTTTTCTGAATTTTCGGGGAGATGAATCCGTGGGTAACCGAAATAAGGTGTCATGAAAACTTCCTTCGGACACCAGGCCGTGTTAAAATAGTCTTCCGTACCGGTTCCATGTAAGTCCGGACTTTGATTTCCATCAATGAAAAACATATCGTCGCCTTCACCATACCAGATGGGCGAGGGTGAATTAACGTAATAGTTTACTCCTATGAACTGCCCTTTTCCCTTGATATCGGCGATCAGGAAGTTGCGTTCACCTTTTTTGTTTTTTCCCTGCTTGCCAAATACGCTCCATTCATTTTCCCTTTCAACCGGATCTGTTTCGGTAATCTCATTGTTGAACCAGGCATGGAACCGGCCCAGATCAGCGGGCAACTGATCCATTTCATAATAATCAACATAGTAATAAAAGGCATCGATCGCTTTATCGTTCTGATTTTCGATTTCGATCCGGGCACCATTGGAAAAGGGCATGGCAAAATAACTGACCAGAGCTTTGGAATCACCAGGAGCCACGTTCAGCGCTTGCGTATAGTAGGGATAGGCTTCATTCCAGCCCTGGCCGAAAAAAGATCCCAGCGGTGCTTCCACTGAAGGATAACTGTTCCCATCCCAATACATCCGTAAAATGATATCGTCGCGTTTGATGGTCTCCGGACCCGGCGAAATGGTTATCCAGATATGATTGATAATTCCCTGGCCTTTTACATTGAACAAAAGCTTTTTCTCCCCCGCCTTTATGTTTTCAATGCGGTCATTATTGCCGCCGGTAGTATCATAGCTGCTGACTCTTTTTGACCGGATTCCTTTCTTAATTTTTGCCAGCGAAATCATATCATTTTCGGCAACCTGGGCCCTGGCAGAAAAAGCAAACAAACACAACAGGAAAATGGCAGTTAGTTTACGCATAGTCAATGGTTATTTTCACTGGTGATTAAACAATACTGATTAAATCAGTTTGCCCAATATAAAGAATACAGGGGAAGAGGCAATCCGTTTACCGGTTTGTTTCCCGATTTTTGTAATTATCCGCGTTTTTCCCCATAAATAATTGCCTGTGCGTGCTGAATTTTATGCCTGCTTTCCGCATTTATTATTTTTAACCGAACCCGGTGTTTTCCTTTAGGCAGATCGTATTTCCATGCCAGTTCCAGACGCCGCGAAATATAGTTGGCAGGCAGATTAATTTTCTCCACCAGTTTTTCATCTACAAACAATTCGGCTTTAAAAACGAATCCGGAATTGCTTTCCCATGGCGCCGACTCGCCCCGGATAACAAATCCGGTTCCTTCAAAATCAAACTGGTAATAACCTTCCGCATCGTTCCATTCCGGTCTTAACCGGGTAAGCGGAAATAAATCCGGAAAACTTTTCTCAAACCGCACCGCCACCGGGTTTTGAACCGCTATGCTGAGATTATTGTCGCTGATCTGTCCACCGTTGCGGCGAATCATTTCCATTGCATGGCGAAGCCCGATTTCATAAACCCTGGACAAGCTGATCTTTGTGTATTTAAAATCAATTTTTTCGGCTTCCTCCAAACCCATTTTCCATTCCGGAGGAATCTTGCTATAGCCTAATACGGTACCCAGAATTCCCCCTGCCGTTGATGGGTTGCAATCAGCGTCCTGCCCCGACCGTGTACTGATCTCCAGCGTTTTTGAATAATCCCCATTGCCATATAACAACCCGATTACCACGTAGGCCGCATTCACTTTTGCATCAATATTAAAAGGATTAAAAACGCCGTCGGGACAACCGATATCATCGGTCCATTTTTTCTGAACTTCAAACCAGGTCATCTTCCAGTCCTCAGGATATTTCTTATACCATCCAATCACATCATTGATGCATTGATAGAACTCACTCTGTGCCGGAATGGTTTTTAGCGCTTCGCTTACGATATAACCGATATCGCTGGAGATAAAAGCAAGTGAATACATGGCACCCACATAAACACCTCCATACCACCCATCTCCATAGTTCATGGTATGCCCGATCTTATCACTGATAGCGGATGCGGTATTCGGCATACCCGGACTCATCAATCCCGCAAAGTCGGCTTCAATCTGATAATCGATACAATCGGCATGTGGATTGTTTTTCCAGTGGCCGCTTTGTGGCGCTTTTATCCCGTTCAAATAATTATAACGTGCCGCCTGATTCGCATGCCATAAAGGATAACCTGCATGCGCATATGCTGAAGCGAAAGAATCGGCCGGCGCATCAAATCCATATTTTTCAAACACTTCCACAAAACTCAGATCCATATACAGGTCATCATAAAGCCCCGGATTGTTAAGCATCGTTTTCGCAAGATATCCATCATACCATACAAGGGGTTGGTAATCGTTGATCATGGTTCCGTTGAACTGAAATTCATAGGGCCCGCCAAAGGTTACTCCGATGGTTTGTCCCGCCCATCCACCCATGATCTTGTCTTTCAACTTATCTTTTGTAATGGTTACGGTTTTAGAATTATTCTGACCGAACGTAAAAATGGAAATCAGCAAGCAGAGAAGTGTACTGCGATACGATTTTGATTCGAATCCATCCATAATGGCGCGTTTTAAATATCACGGAAAAATTGTGATAGTATAATGCGGGTTGTAAATGATCCCTTCCACTTTTTTTTAGAAAAAAAGTGGAGCAAAAAAATCGGGCTCCGGAATAAATCCTAAAAATTGAAACTTCCGGCATAAGGTAATT
>JAEZAY010000409.1 GCA_023427575.1 Bacteroidota bacterium
CGGACAGTTATATTATTTAGCTGTGACTTGTTTTTATTTTACGCCGTCCGTTTCAATTTGGATATTAGCAAATTTCCACATTATTACATTAGCACATTGGCACATTATCACCGCCGTCCGTTTCAATTTTCTTAACGGTTTTCTTCCGAGGCCCGGCGAAGAAATTACCCGGACACTACTGATTTGCACATTTGCAAATTATCACATTATCACATTATCACACTATCACATTAGCACATTACCTCAGTACCATCTGCCGGTCGGCATCAAGCCGGATCAGGATAAATAGCAATATGGAGAATGTAAGCAATGAAGTACCTCCGTAACTGACAAAAGGAAGCGGAATGCCGATCACCGGCGCCAGTCCGATCGTCATGCACACATTGATGGCTATATGAAAGAATAAGACCGATGCCACTCCATATGCATAACAGCGGCTGAAAACACTTCGCTGGCGTTCGGCCACATGAACAATGCGCAGGAGCAGCAGCAGGTAGAGTGAAAGAAAAACTGCGCTGCCAAGAAATCCAAATCCTTCGCCAATGGTACAGAAAATAAAGTCGGTTCTTTGTTCGGGAACAAAATCAAAACGGGTTTGAGTGCCTTTCAGAAAGCCCCGGCCGGCGATACCGCCGCTGCCAATGGCAATTTTACTCTGACGAACATTATAGTCGCTTGTGCTTTGGCGTTTGGCCATCAGGTCCTCACCATCAACAGTGTTAAGTTCCGCATATGGATTTTCCCTTCCGATCAGTGAAAATATTCTTTCCACCTGGTGTTTCTGAAGAACACTTGTAAACAATAAAGGAACCGCGAAACGCTGAATACCTACGCAAACAACCCAAATCAGGGCAATGGAAACCAGCAGACTCCTTCTTCTCTTAATTTGTCTTCGCAACACGTATACGGCAATCAGCGCAATGGCTGTAAGTATGATCGCAAGCAGGTTTTTTTCTACCAGCAATGTTGCTACAATCAGAACGGCTAAAGAAAAGCCCACAATCAGGTATCCGGCCGGCAAACCTTCACGAAACATTACCAGGAAAAAGGCAAAAAACACCAATGCAAGTCCGGTTTCCTGTTGCGCGATCGTGATCAGTGCCGGCACTACAACAATGGCGGCGGCAATCAGATGCGAACGGGTTTTCGTAAAATCGGTTTCTATTCGCGATAGATATTTGGAAAGCGCCAGTGCTACCGGGATCTTACACAATTCGGCCGGTTGTAGCTGGAAACCGCCGAATCGGATAATCGAATTGGTACCTTTCACCTCAGTATGGAAAGGAAATACCAGCAGGAGCGCAAATATGCCCACCGCATACCAGATGTTTGCGGTGGCTGTAAAAAATTTACTGTCGGTAAGAAGTATGAATAACCCAAGAATCAAAGAGATGGCAAAAAAAAGCGTCTGTTTGCCATAATCGGCCTTCATCCGGAAAAAACCGTCTGCAATATTCTCACCCTCCCGGTAAGTAACCGAAAAAATGCTTAGGATCCCGATTGCAACCAGGGCTATGTAAAGCCAGATCATCAGCCAGTCGATGCCTTTAGATATTGCGGGATTTCGTTGATTCATATACTTTCGCCGGAATGATTAAAAAGTTCAGCCAATTTTTATAGTACAGGAAAATGATGAATGCCGGTTCTGTTATCGAAAAGCATTCCATACTGCTGGCGAACGGCCGTTGCCGGTTTTTCCGCTGGTTTAGACTGGCTTCCTTTAATATATTTCCGGATATAGTTACTGTCGTTGGTCATTTTATACCATTTAAATGCCCGGATCGAATCCTCGATGTACTGCAAACGATCCAGATAACCCGGCATGAGATTGGCGCTGGCAATCCTTTCCACCACGGCCAGTCTTTCGGGACGAAGCGTATCGTTCAGATATTTTTCCATCATCAGTGAAGCAATTGGCGCCGCCCAGGTTGATCCATAACCGGAGTTCTCCACTACAACGGCAATGGCTATGCGAGGATTTTCGCGGGGAGCGAAACATACGAACATGGAATTGTCTTTAAGCTTCACTCTTTTACGGTCGATGATCCGGTATTTTTCGGCGGTTCCGGTTTTGGCGCAGATGTTAATGCCCGGAATCATTGCTGCCCTGGCGGTTCCTCTTTCCACCACGTCCTGCATTCCGCTGATCACTGCTTCATAGGCTTCATCCGAAATATTGGT
This sequence comes from Bacteroidota bacterium, assembly GCA_023427575.1. GTDB lineage: Bacteria > Bacteroidota > Bacteroidia > Chitinophagales > Chitinophagaceae > Flavitalea. The sequence continues at coordinate 2,182 of JAEZAY010000409.1, forward strand.
AAGCACTTCATGCTTAACCCTGAACTTGTTCACAATAGTGTCGGCCGCCGTTTCATTATCGATCTTCTCCACAAAGTGCGGCAGGTAATAATATCCCTTATTGGCGATAATGCACATGGCATTCGCGAGTTGAAGCGGGGTTGACTGCATCATATCCTGACCAATACCCAGGGTGAGGTTGGTACAGGAGTTCCATGATCCGCGGTACACCCGGTTATAGACGCTGGTATCAGGTACGTTTCCCTTATCCTCGCCGGGAATATCAATTCCCACTTTTACACCCAGCCCGAAATTGTTCATGTAGTTTTTCCAGTGCTGATACCCTTTTTTCGTGCCTCCAAACTTTGGAGCGTCTACGGATAACCGATAGATATGCGAATAATAGGAATTGCATGAATTGGAAATCGACAAACGCAGGTTCGCAGCATGGCCGGCATTGCTGTGGGTGCATTTCGGTTTACCATGACCGCAGGCGAAATACCGGCCGCCACAGGGATATCCGAAAGATGGTGTGATTACGCCTTCATCCAAAGCTACCAACGCCCCAATGGGCTTAAAAGTGGAACCTGGCTCATAATTTCCCTGGATAGCACGGTTCAGCAGGGGGCCTGCCACATCCAGAACCAGCCTGCTATAGTTTTTTTGTTTATCGGGACCCGTAAGATCATTGGGATTATAGCTGGGGCCCGAAGCCATGGCAATAATTCCCCCTGTTTTCGGATCAATGGCGACGGCTGCACCCACCTTATTGGCCATCAGTTTTTCCGCCAGTTGCTGCACTTCAATAT